>DAHVPA010000028.1 GCA_027318525.1 Candidatus Cloacimonadota bacterium
CAGCACGGGCTGTGCTTTCTGGAACCTGTATGAAGCAATGGGCGGCAAGGACAGCATGCAGAAATTTGTCAAAAACGTCCCGCCCCTGGCTTCCAAGGATTACACCCACTTCAATCTGGCAGGAGCCAACCGGATAGCAGATATGCTGACCGACTTCCTGCTGGGAAGGAAGAAATAGGGTTGTCCTCCCATAAGCTGCTCCGTCTGCTTCTGCTGGCACTGCTGGCAGCTTTACTGCTGGGTCTGGTGCAAGCTGCGGATTTGCAGGAAAATGTAGTGGATGAAGAGGATTCGTTGCTGGTGGAGGAAAACTATCCCGAGGATATCGACCTGCTGGAAGAAATCATCCAGAGCTATTACCTGCTGCTGGAATCAGAGAACTTCACTGGGCAATATCAAATGCTGCATCAGGATGCCAATGTCTTGCAAAACGATACAAATACCATGGCAGAGTTTTATAGGAAACTGACTGAACTGCGCAATGGTCAACGTGACCGCGTCTCAATCCTGCAGATAGGGGATTCGCATATCCAGCCGGGATACTTTAGCGGCACAGCTCGCAGTGCTTTGCAACACTATTTCGGCAATGCCGGAAGAGGATTGGTTTTCCCCTGGAGACTGGCACGCACCAACCAGCCTGACGACATCCGCATTACTTCAACTTCCCTCTGGCAGCGCAGCAATGCCTAAATCGGTATCAGCGGTTACGGCCTTAAGGCTCAGACCTCAGGCAACCTGTCCATCCGCACCAATAACTTCTTCCAGAAAGACAACACCTTTGACCAGGTCACACTCATCCTGCGCGAGAAAGAAAACAGTTACGAATGGAAGGTTAACGGGCAGGAAAACGACCTTTCCACTGAGGAAAGCGCCTTCGCCGACCAAACCATATGCCAGCTCAGTTGGCTTAATCCCGTAAATAGCGCCGAGCTTGCTTTCAGAGCTGACAATCCCAAAGATGAGCTCAACCTTTACGGCATCATTCTCGAACGTCAGCAACCCGGTTTGCTATACCACTCCATGGGTGTGAATGGCGCCAGCTTTGACCGTATGTCCAAAATAGCCGAGTTCTTTCCCCAGATACGTATCCTCAATCCCGACCTGATAATCGTCTCACTCGGCACCAATGATGTGCAGGGACGTTTCAGAAGCGAGGAATACATCAAGGGTGTGAAATCCTTTATGAAGCCTCTGCGCAAATACGTTTCAGGCGTGCCTGTTCTTTTCACGCTGCCGCCTGATTCCTATAAAAACGGACGGGTCAATGCCGACCTCGACAAAGCAGGCTCACTGCTGAAAAAGTATGCTCTGGATAACCGTTGTGCCTGGTGGGACCTGCGCGAGGTTATGGGTGGCAGCGGCAGTGTCAGCAAATGGCGCAATCTGGGTTTGGCTGCAGCCGACCGTAAACATTATACCCCCAAAGGCTACATGCTGCAGGGACACCTTTTCCAGCAAGCCCTCATCAAAGGCTATAAGAATTACGCGGAGAAAAACTGATGTTTGCCGAATTACTGAATAGAATCACTTCTGCCCTGGTTTACGACCCGCAGCACCCCCTGCTGTTCACCAGTTCCTTCTTCCTGTTCTTCTTCATGGCGATTGTGCTCATCTATCCTTTTATCGCCAACCGTGTCAAAATCCGCACCTGGTTCCTGATGCTGGTTTCGCTTTACTTTTATTACAAGACCAGCGGTGCCTTTGTCCTGCTCTTGATTATCACTGCCTTTATCAACTTCATCATCGGCATGGAAATCCACAAGAGCAAAAGCAAATCAGCCCGCAACTGGCTGATGGTTGCCAGCGTGTTCTGGAACCTTGGCTCTTTGGGATACTATAAATATACCAACTTTATCATCAGCATCATCAATGGCATCAGCAAAGGGAACCTGCCTGTGATGGACATCTTCCTGCCCGTAGGCATCTCCTTTTTCACCTTCCAGATCATGAGCTACACGATGGACATCTATTTCGGCAACCTCAAGCCCATCCGCAGCTTCAAGGACTTCCTCTTCTTCGTTGCCTTCTTCCCGCAACTGGTGGCTGGACCCATTGTGCGTGCCACCTGGTTCATTCCCCAGATACGGAAAAAAGTCAGCCTGGACAGCGAGACAGTTGCCAAAGCACTCATCCTGATTATGGGCGGCTTGATCAAGAAAGGCATCATTGCCGACTACATCAGCATCAACTTTGTGGATAGGGTATTTGAGAACCCGACCCTCTTTTCCGGAGTGGAAAACCTGATTGCTGTCTATGGCTACGGATTGCAGATTTACTGCGACTTTTCGGGTTATTCCGATATGGCGATAGGATTGGCGGCTTTGCTGGGATTTGAACTGCCGCTCAACTTCAACACTCCCTATAAAGCCACCAGCATCACGGAGTTCTGGCACCGCTGGCATATGTCATTGTCAACCTGGCTGCGGGATTATCTCTATATTCCTTTGGGCGGCAACCGCAACGGCAAGGTGCGCCAGTATATTAACCTTTTCATCACCATGCTGTTGGGCGGACTCTGGCATGGCGCCAGTTGGAACTTTGTCTTTTGGGGAGCCATGCATGGAGTGGGACTGATTATTGATAAATTCTGGTTGCGCCTTAAAATCTCCCAAACCCGTATCATGAAAGTGGTTGGCTTGATTGTAACCTTCCACTTTGTCAGCTTCCTCTGGATTTTCTTTCGAGCTCAGGATTTTGCCGTGGCAGGACAAATCCTGCACCAGATCACCCATAATTTCAACGGTCTGCTCGTGCTGGAGTGGTTCAAAGGTTACAGGTTGATTGGCATCTTTATCCTGATGGGATATATGTTCCACTGGCTGCCTCAAAAGTTCGACCTCGGAGTAGAAAGGTTCATGAAAGCAGTGCCCATCCCTGTGCAGTCGCTGATTGTCGCCCTTGTCATCTGGCTTATGTATCAGACCCGCACCTCCGATATCCAGCCCTTCATTTACTTCCAGTTCTGATTTTTCTCGTTTGCTGCGAGGGGTCATCGAGGGGTCTTCGAGGGGTAAGCCCACGCTGACCCCTCCAATCATTTAAGCAGGGAACACAACTACAATCTTTACCTCCAGAATTCGGTTGTAAAGAGCTAACTCTATGCAATCAAAGCCAATAGCAATAAAACATCAATTCATCCCAAACCAGGCATTGGAGAATGAGCCGGAGTGCAAAAAGAGGTATAACGGGGGATAGAAATTTTCACCCATAGTCACAAAAGCGAGGATACATCTAAAGGCTGATGGTAAAAATATTTTTTACCATTTGGATTGACCATAGATTAGGCTAATGCATTATGCGGCTTATAGTTAGGCAATTTATCGGGCAGACCATATGTCCGAATTATGTAGTATATTATCATAATTTCCTTGACATATTATCACGCTGAGATAGACGAAAATTATTGGGCTGATTGTTTTTTTCTGCTGAGATATGTGGTCTGATTTTGAATTTGGACCAAGCAAGGGGGAAGGCAAAACATGAGACCCAGGTTTTGACTTAGGAGTAATTTATAACGACCATGAGAAGGAGTTTGACTATGAGACGCGCAACGTTGGCTATGGCTATCCTGATTTTTTGTCTTGCCGGCAGCTTATCCGCCCAGGTTTCGGCTTATGTGTTCAGCAGCACAACGGGCAGTTACACCGCTTTAAGCGGACCTACAGTTCTGGGGACAGCGGTTGCCGGAGGTTCGGGAGCATCAGCTCTGGACGCCATCAATTACAACCTGCCGGACGGCACTCTGCCCTTTACCTTTTATTTTAATGGTAATCCCTATACCGGGCTGAATGTCCGCACGGATGGATATCTGACCTTCGGGACAGTAGCTCCCGGTTCATCGGCATATTCACCCATCAGCTCATCAACCGGTTATGACGGAGCAGTGAGCGCTTTGGGAGCGAATCTGATGGGCAGTGTGGTCAGCAGCTCACTGGGAGAGCTCAGTTATCAGACGGTCGGCACAGCTCCTGACCGTGAATTCGTTGTGCAGTTCAAAAACTTCCGGCGTCAGGCTTCCGGTTATACGGCTGATTATCTGAACTTCCAGATTCGTCTGGTGGAAAGCAGCAACCTGATAAAAATCGTGTATGGCACCTTTACCATATCCTCCACCTCATATACATCTGCTCAGGTGGGCTTGCGCGGAGCTGCCAATTCCGATTACAACAACCGCACCACGACGTCCAACTGGTCTGCCACAACAGCGGGAACTTCCAACAGCGCCAGCTGCAGAGTATCCAATACCATCAAACCGGCGGCAGGACTTACTTTTACCTGGAGCCTTCCCTCAGTTCCGCCTAATGCTGCGGTGCTGGTCTCACCGGCTGATGCATCGTCCGGAATCTATATCAATGCTTCTCTCAACTGGGCTTCGGGAGGTTTATTCCCGTCCGGATACAGAATCTTTTTAGGGACGGATAATCCACCCACCAACCTGGTCAATGGCACAGATTTGGGCAACGTTACCACCTATCAGACCCCGCTTTCTCCTTTGACCCAATACTACTGGCGGATTCAGCCTTATAATGCCTATGGGGATAACACATCGGGTGCAGTCTGGTCGTTTACCACTGCCGGGGCACCTTTAGCCGGGACTTACACCATCGGACCCGCAGGGGATTATCTCACATTTACAGATGCCATCAATGCACTGAATGGAGTGGGGGCAAGCTCAAGCGGAGTAACATTTGAAGTTATGGCAGGCAACAGTTTTGCAGAAAATCCTCCTGCCTTGGTTGCCACCGGGTCGGAGACGGGATTTATCACCTTTATCAAAAGCGGTATGGGCACCAATCCTTTGATTCTGGCAACCGGCACCACAGGGACATCTGACTATGCCATCAAACTCGATAAATCCGACTATGTGATTTTCAACGGCATAGATATTGCCAATGCTACCGGCAGTGACCTGGAATATGGATACTGGCTGGCAGGAGCAGCCAACGACGGCTGCAACCATAATCAAATCCGTAACTGCAATATCACGCTGGATGCAGCCAATACCGCCGGCAAAGCCATCTACATCCAGTCTGCGGCAAGTGCAGCGGCATTTTCCAATAATTACAACGAAATTGTGGGCAATACCATCAACAACGCTTATAACGGCATCTATTTTGCAGGCAGCACCACTGCCGGCAGGGAAGACAACTTCAACCGGGCGGAAGCCAACGTCATCAGCGGCAGTTCTGCCAGCAGCATTTATTTCACTTATCAGAAAGATTTTGAAGCCTACGGCTCTGTCATCAGTTTACCGGTAGGTGTCAGCAATACGGTCTATGGTATAAATGGAGATGGTTCCACCAGCACCGGGGAAATCCGCGAAAACAGCATCAGCGGTGGAGCAAGCCCTGCTTCCACCGGGCTGGTCTATGGCATCTATTTCAACAGCGTGGGCAATGTGCTTTGTCACGATAACACACTGTCCAACTATATTGCAGGCAGTTCTGTATATGGTCTGTATCTGGGGCAGGGCACGATTTCCGCTTATAAAAACGTGGTTACAAACCTGAAAGGTTCAAATTCGGCTTATGGAATTTATACCTTTGCCACCACCACAGCCAACATCAATGCCAACCGCATCGACGGGATAGAATCGCTTTCCATAACGACCGGCAAGACCTATGGCATCTATTCCTCCGGTACTACCATGAATATATATAATAATATGATATCCAACCTGAAGAATGAGAATTCCACATCAGCGGTGCAAGTGTATGGACTTTATGTCTCAAGCGGGACAAACTATGTCTATCATAACAGTGTTTTACTGAGTGGAGCCAGCAATGATGCCACCTTCACAACGGCAGCTTTGTATGCAGCAACATCAGCCACCCAGGTCTACCTGAACAATAATATCCTGATCAACAACAGTATACCAGGTTCATCAGGCAAAGCTGTGGCAATTTACCGCAATGCTGCCGGATTTACCAATATCAACACTGCCTCATCCAATAATATCTATTATTCAGGAACTCCCGATGCCTCGCATCTGATCTTATTCGACGGCACCAACAGTTATCAGACGCTGGCTGAATATAAGGTGGCGGCTGATCCGAGAGATGCCGTATCCTATTCAGAAAATGTGCCCTTTGCCGGCAGTGCTGACCTGCACATCAATCCTGCCGTCCCCACCAATGTGGAAAGTGGGGGAATCTTTATCAGTGCTGTAACAGAAGACCTGGATAGCGAGCTGAGAAACACGACAACACCAGACATCGGTGCGGATGAGGGCAGCTTTACCACAATGGCAGGAGCTCCCGGTCCGGCAGTTTTAGTCACTCCTGCCAACGAAGCAATCAATGTCAATCCAGTCAGTCTGCTGTTGGATTGGGATGCTCCCACCACGGGAGGAACTCCCACCGGTTATATCATCTTTGTGGCAGACAGCCTCAGCCAAATCCTGACGCTTACTTATGATTATTATTGGGAAAGCACGCCCGGCACCACAGAATTTTCTCCTTTCAACAGTAATGTCACCTTAGCATATAATACTGTGTGGTACTGGGCAGTGATTCCCTATAACGAAAGCGGATATCCCGACGTTACAGAAAACACGGTCTGGAGCTTCCGCACCATGAGAGCTCCTCTGACAGGCATCAAGACCATCAATCCCTTGGGAGCAGGTGATGATAACTACATCAGTTTTACCGATGCTTTTGCCGACCTTGCCTCAGTAGGCATCGGAGAAGGCGGAGTAACATTTGAAGTCAAAGACGATGCTGAGTTTGTGGAAGATATTCCACCCGTAACAATTACAGGCACTTCCACCAAACCGGTGGTCTTCAGACGCGACAATTCAGGTCTTAACCGTCCTCTGCTCAAACCAGTTAATAACGCTGCCGGATTCCAATTGGTCGGCAGTGATTACCTGACCTTTGACGGGCTGGATATTGAAAAAACCACGGGCAGTGCGCTCATTTACGGATTCTGGCTGGTGCCTGCCTCAACCTCCAACGGCGCTCAGCATAATGCATTCACCAACTGCAGAATAGTTCTTGATAAAACCAATATATCCACTAAAGGTGTTTTCGTAAACTTCAATACTCTGACTCCCGTAAGTGCTGCCGGAGCAAATTCTGACAATATCTTCACGAATCTTGCCATCGAAAACTGCGCACAGGGGTTTTACCTGAACGGCAGTTCTTCCACTACTTATCCCGATACAGGCAATCAAATTATCGACTGCACCATCGGAGGAAGCTCTTCTGATGACATGGGCGGCAATACGCACGGTTATGGTATCAATTCCAGTTATCAAAAAAACCTGCTTATCCGCGGTAATGAGATAAGAAACTTCACTGTTCAGGGCGACGCCTTTATCCACGGGATTTATACCTATTTCAGCCAAGGCAGCCTGACCATCAACAACAACAGGATTCACAATCTGCATGCCGCCAGTCCCGAATCCGGCAACTACAGCCAGTATGGTATGTATGTCCACCTTTTGGAAACAGATGCTCCAGCCAACGCCAAAATTTATAACAACATGATCTGGGACATCACTTCCGCCTACGCAGGCGTTCCGACCACCAACACCTTGATTTGCGGCATATATCTCAGTGTGTATGGCTCCAACGTCTTCAATGTCGATTTTAACACTGTAAAGATTGCAGGACCTCTCGCCGCCAATAGCGCTTGCTATTATTTTAATTCGGCAACGACAGGGATAATCCGCACCAGAAACAACGTCTTTGCCAATCTGACGCCAGCTCAGACCGGCTCAAACATTCATTACTGCATCTATTCCCCGCTTATGGGTTCGGTTGGCAACACCGGTTCTGTATGTGATTATAATGTCATGTTCATCAGTGATCATGCTAATGGATTCATCGGCAGGGTGGGAGCTTCCGGTTCCGCTTTATTCTCCACTTTGGAAGCCTGGACTACTGCTATGAATGCGGATGCACACAGTGTAAGTTTTGACCCTTGCTTTACTGCAGCTGATCCTCATATTCGCAGCGATATCTTTACCTCGGTCGAATCCAGAGGAAGTTATATGAGCGGAGAATACCTTATTGACTGGGTGACTGATGACCTCGACGGCAATCTGCGCCATGCTTCAACTCCTGATATCGGAGCTGACGAAGGGACCTTTATAGGCAAACCTGCTTTGCCAATTGTTGACATCCAGATAGCTTTGGATATTGTTACTTTGAACTGGCAGGCAGACCCTGCAGCCAGCTATTACAAGATTTATGCTGCTGAGGCTGTAGATGCTCCGGAACCATGGACTCTGCTGGGCAGCTCAAACACTAATAGTTTCTCTGTATCTGCTGCCGATAACAGCACCAGATTCTTTAAAGTAATAACAGTAGCGCCCTGATGGTAATCATGCGCTACACAACATAAAATACCGGAGACATTATGAAAAAACTCATGATATTAATCATCCTGGCAGCGCTGGCAGCAGCTTTGCCTGCCGTCTGGCTGATAAACGAGGATTTTGAAAGCGGCGTCATGCCTGCCAACTGGACAGTTTATGACCAGGATGGCGACGGCAGAGTATGGAGAGTAATCAATTTTCCCTCCCAGGCACATTCCGGCTCTAAAATCGTTATGTGTGACAACTATCTGCCGCATGTCAACAACGACTGGCTTGTGACACAGCCGCTTACAATCACCGCGGGAGACTCTCTGCATTTCTGGGCAAGAGCCTGGGTTTCGACCGAGAATTTTAAGGTCAGGCTATCCACCACCGGCAACCTGATATCCAATTTCACCACTACTTTGTTGAACATTACAGATATCGGCACCACCTATCAGAACTACCATATCAATCTGAGCAGCTATGCCGGGCAGACAGTTTATCTGGCATTTTACTGGCAATGTGATAACTATGGCATGGTGCTGGATGACATCAAGGTTGGTCAGGCAGCAGGTATTCTTCCCGTTCTGAATTTACCTGATTCCTTCACATTTGAGGAAGACCAGTCTCTGCAGGTGGATTTCACTCCCTATATTACTGTAGGAAACATCAGCGCTGCTTCTTTGTCAGTGACAGGGAATACGCATGTTAATACCCAGATCAACGGTCTTAACGTAACCTTTACGGCACCCGACTGGAACGGGACTGAGCTGCTTACCTTCACCCTCAATGACGGTATGGGTCATCCGCCCGTCAGCGACAATGTTTCAATAATTGTAACGCCCCGCCCTTTGGTTGATCTTGGGGTGCAGAACATTGTCCGTCCTTCCGGATTGGTATATCTGAACAGACAGATTTATCCTTCTGCCACAGTCCGCAATGTAAGTGAGAATCCCTTCACGGGAACTTTTACTCTGTCCTGCTGGATACAGGATTCCTCCAGTCTCACTGTCTACAGCGATTCTGTATCTTTCGTTTCCGGTCTGGCTCCGGATAGTCTAGTCTCCCTGGTTATGTCCAATGCCTGGAATACTTTGACGGAAGGAAACTACACCGTCAGCTTTACGATTACGACGCCTGATGATAATCCGGCAAACAACACTATGTCAGCGGCAGTCCAAGTTCTGGAACATTTTGGAACCAGCTCTCCCGATGCTTTCGGATACCAGTGGATTGATAGCGAAGAGGTGGGCGGACCAGTCTTCAACTGGATAGAAATCAGTTCCACAGGGACTTCCAGTATCATGTATGGAGTAAACGAATTCCATGGTGATGACAATTTTTCCGAACCGATTCCCCTTGGTTTTGAATTCCCTTATTACGGACAAAGCTATTCTCAGGTTTATATTGATATAAATGGCGAGATGCTGCTCTGTCCCAACACATTCTATACTCCTTTCCCGGGAGTCAATTGGGATACGGATGGATTCATGTTCAATTACACCTATCCCGTTCCCGGTTATACGCAGATGCCGGGTCTGATATCTGTTTTTTGGGATGACCTGATTGCCAATCAGGGAGTCGGTGATGTCTATTTCCAGACCTTTGGCAATGCGCCAAACCGTTACCTCGTTGTGCAGTGGAACAACCTCAAATTCCTGGCTGGAACTGGCGGAACGCCTACCCTGAAGTTTGAAGCCATCCTGCATGAAAATGGTGAAATCATCTTTCAATATCTAAATGTGGTTAATGGTCAGACCGGATCCAATGCCGTGCATGACAGCGGCAGAAGCACGACCGTCGGCATCCAGAATCAGGATGCACTGGTAGGATTGTGTTATCTGCGTGAAATTGTGCAGGGACTTACCTATATCGGTATTGAGCCGGAGGGAAACCTGCTCCACAACAATCTTGCCATCCGGTTTTATAATGACAACGACGTCCAGCCGCCCCACATCACCTATGACCCCCAGGGCAATACCTTTAGCCTCACGCCGCAGATCACTGTCAATGTCGCCGATATGTCGGAACTGGAATACGTAAACCTGCATTACAACGCAGGTGGAGGATGGCAGTCCATGCCCTTTACCAGTCATGCTTCAGTCAACCAATACACATTCCAGGTGCCGGATCTGCCGGCTGGAATTGAATTCCAGTATTACTTTGAAGCTGCCGATACAATAGGTAACACTGCCAGATTGCCCCAGACCGCTCCGGTCGAATATTACACCTTCCGCATTCTGCCTACTGCCGGAGTTCAGACTCTCTTGCTTTATCCCGGCAATCAGGATTACCAGCGCATTGAATTTCAGGCATACACCTCTGCTTTGGATTCGCTGGATGTGGTCTATGACATCTATGACTGGGAGGAATATCCCGTTTACTCCATTCCTGTCCAATACAGCAATCTCTTTTGCTATGCGAATACCGGTTCTCATAGCGATAAGGGAATTTATCTGGCTGAAGTGCTGATGGATTATATGGATACAGGCACAGTTGCCAATCCCAAAAATGTCTTCTTCGCTTCTGACGGAATGGCTTTTTCCCAGAGCGGATTCCCCAATTCCGATCCGGTCAAAAAACTCATGGATGCCTATTTCCGCACCTCCTATGTGGCAACCGGTTTGGGTGGCGGAACCAATGGTTTGGCTGGTCCTGATGCTTTGGGATATGTCAATGGCAGCATTGTTGCAGTTGATGACTCTCCGATTGGTGTCCCCGGCATCGAGGTCCCCGTTTATGCCAATAGCCCCGACTGCATCTTTGAAAAGGATGCCTGCCCCTCCTGGTATGAGACTGAGGTGCAGAATCCCCAGATTGGCTCCAACAATGCCTTTTATTTTGAAGATGGTCCCGTGGGCGGACAAGCTTATCTCTATCACGGAGTTTGTGCCACCTGGATTGACAATCTCATCTACAAAGCGTTTTACTTCAGCTTTGATTTCTCCCAGGTGACGAATGAAAACACCCGTATCTTTATGTTGGATGACGCTCTGGAATGGTTCGGAACCCCCACTTCCAATCCAGGTGAAGTTCCTGCTCCGGCATATATCGTCCGTCAAAACTATCCCAATCCCTTCAATCCCACCACCCGGATTGATTTTAATACGATCTCCAAAAATGCGGACACCCGCATCACCATTTATAATGCCAAAGGTGAGAAGGTGCGCTCTTTACTCAATGCCAAGCTTCCTGCCGGAAGTCACAGCGTCGAATGGAATGGCAGGGATGACAGCGGGATGACAGTATCCTCAGGCATTTATCTCTACCGTTACCAAAATGGCGATATCGTCCGCACCCGTAAAATGTTATTGACAAAATAGCGATAACTCTTGGGAATCAAGCCTCTGCTTGCAGGGGCTTGGTTCTGTTTTTAGACCCTTTGGGATGTCTGTCCCTGATTGATAAAAAGGAATATAAATAGAATGCTGGAAAACATCTATATCATCAGAAACCACTCACAGGTCAAACAGCTCAGCAACAAACTCAAATACCAGATTCTCAATGAACTCATCAATAATGCCGCCACCTGTCAGCAATTGGCGGATATCTTTGCCGTCAGCAAACAGAAAATCCATTACCTGCTCAAGGAACTGGTCAAAGAAGAACTCATCTCCGTCGACGACAATGTAGCTCCTGACAACAACAAGGAAAAATACTTCCGCGCCCGAGCCAAGAATTATATCCTCGATTTCTCACTCGGAACCACCAAAGCTGCTTCCCTCAACCACAGGGAACTGGTGCACAACATCCTGGATATGGAGCACAAGGTCTCCCTGGGTGAAATCGCTGCCAATATCCTCGATAACAGCCTCAGGATGAAACCCAAGCAGTCCCTGTTCATCAACACCGGCGAATACAATATGCCCCTGGTCCGCAGGATTGTGACAGAAGCCGCCAAACGCCAGATCAGCGTCACCCTCAAATATCAGGACAGAGCCATGGTGCAGGACAAGTATGACCAGCTCTCCTATTCCGCCCTCACCCGTGACTTTGAAAACTTCAACAAGCTGCTCCGCCAGCACGATATCTATCTCAATCTCAATGGTGAGGCAAGATTCGTTCAGCCCCCCGACAAATACAAGCTGGAAATCCAGCAGCGCTCCCTCCAGAAAAGCCTTGAGATTATCAAGAAGAACAACATCAAGGTCGCCATGATGCCCGGTCTGAACAACGAAACCCTGTCCGAAAACGCCATCCTGACCGAGCTTAATTTCTGGAAAGCCATCAATGTGGACTACCGCCGCCTCTATGAAGAAACAGAAGCTCTGCGCGAAGAACTCAGCCGGCACAAATGGATCGAGATTGAAAGCGGACAGCACAAACTCAAGTTCGAAATCGAAAGCATCTTTTGCGAATACGGCTCCTTTACGGACAATCCTTCCCAAATCCCTGTCATCAACCTGCCCGGCGGCGAAATCCTGATTATGCCCAAACCCGGCTCGCTCAATGGCACGGTGCAGGGCGACATGGGCTATACCTTTGGCGAAAAGGTCAGCCAGCCCTTCCTCCAGATTAACGATAATGCCATTGCCACCTATTCTGCAGCGCACAACGGACAGCTCATCCGCCAATCCATTGATGATGGCGGCAAAGACGGCGGCAGGATTGCTTTCATCTGTCTCGGCACCAATTACAATATGGGGCTGGAGCATATCGATTTATCATATAAAAGCAAGACCAAGGGCTTTCTCAGCCTCTATTGGGGAGAAAATGTCTCCATGGGCGGAACTGTCGCCGGCAAGTGCGAATGGATGGTCTTGCTCGATGATTTCAAACTAAATCTGACCTGACCGGTAGTATCACTATCCTCTCAGCAACGCATATTTAACCATAACTGATTCCATCTCAGCTCACGGATTCCCGCCTAACCGGCGGTGAATCCTTTTCTTATTTCCCCCTTCTCCTCCCCAATACCCGATATATATCAAAAGCAGACCAAAAGAAAATCAAAAGTATATCAAATGTATTCTTGAATACATTTGATATATATTTGGTATAGATTTGATATACATTTGGTATACTTTGGCAAAAGAGAATGACCCGACAGACAGAAAACTGATTATGAAGTTCAGAACCAGCTCAAAACCTTTATGGTAAATGGTTTACGAGTAGTGCTTATCGGATTAGCAGCAGTTTGGCAGTGCGGGACATGTTGCCGGAGGTCAGGCGGCAGAAATAGACTCCCGATGCCAGAAGACGGTTGTTATCGTCCTTGCCATCCCAGGATGCGGAGTTCAAGCCTTTGGGCATGGATGCCTGGAGCAGGGATTGGACCTTCTGCCCCTTGAGGTTGTAGATGTCCATCCTCACCTCTCCTTGTTCCGGTAAAATGAAGCTGAGCTTCGTCTCAGT
>DAHVPA010000290.1 GCA_027318525.1 Candidatus Cloacimonadota bacterium
GAGCTGTGACTGAATCGAAATTCTGGAAGTAAGGCAAGGTATATATTGTGACGTCCATCGAGACTGCGCTGATGTTAACAGTATGCTGCAATCTTGCCAGGTTATCGGTGATTGTCACTGTGGCTGTGTGGTTTCCGGCTGCAGTCGGATTGTAGTTAACTACAAATCCGGCAGACTGGAACTGACCGAGGACAGAAGGCAAGGTCGGCAGATTGGAAAGAGTAAAGAAGGGGCTGCCGGAGATGGCGATACTGTTTACGGTAAGGCTGCCGCCGCCGATATTGGTGATGTTGAATGACTTGGTATGATTTGTGTTCATCAGCACAGTACCAAAGTTCCAGCTTGTCGGGTTGACGGCAAACTGAGGATCGGTGCTGACGGATGTTAGGCTGATTCCAACATTAGGGCGGTTGGTATTAAGAGTCCCGTTTACTGTGGGAGGATTGGTATCGGCATACCAGTATTGATGACAACCAGTGCTGCCAGTTGTGTAACGGAAATACGGGGATGTTGTTCCACTTCCGCCGTAATATGTTTCTGTCAGAATCATAAGGTTGGAGCCTGTATAAACAAAAGGCACATCGAAAGTAAAATAAGTCCAACCGGTCTGGCTGAAGGTGTATGTAGTCTGCAGGACTTGGGTCGCATATGAGACCATTGTATCCCATGGCACTGCTGTGTGAGCAGCATCAGTGGTGGTCTTCATATATACTTTAAAAGGAACTGCCGCAGTAGCTGTTGTTCCGCAATACCACTGGATACCGGTTACCAGACCAACGGTGCCGATCTGTTCTGCAGTATAAATAGTGGCGTCTCTTTCATATCCATACACAATACCGAGAGGCTGGCGCATTGTGCTGGTACCGTCTCCAATGGTTGCCATGATCACACCCGCCGGCATTACATTAATGCTCTGGTTGGGGGTGTTATTGTTCAGGTTGTTTTGGTCACTGGCAAGTACCACTCTTCCATAAATCGTGTCAGCACCTGCGACGGTCGGAGTCCAACTGATGGGTGCAGTAACAGTAGCACCGGCATCAATGGAAGGACCGGCTGCCGAAGCAAGCTCGATATTGTCATTATTGAACAGCTTTACCTGATAGTTGGTTTCTGTCTGCATGCCAAAGTTGGTAATGGATAGGCTAAAGGTGGTGGGAACCTCCAGACAGTGGGAGTAATATTCCCCAGGATGGCAGTGGCAGCCAGATCGTTGCCGGGTGTGACTTCAATCATCACATCATCGACATAGATAGTCTGGGAAGTGGAAGCGTTGCCATGCTTGAAAGTAATGTAATTGCCTGTTCCGGCATATGCCTGGAAGCTGACAATGTATTCAGCCCAAGCGGAGGTTAGGGTCAGGTCCTGCACCTGAGTGTAAGTGGTGGAATTGGTTGGATCGCTCATCACACCTACGGAAAGATGATAAGATGTCGATCCCTTAGCCCAGAACTTTACTCTCATGGTAGTCAGGGGTAAGGTCGGGCTAACGGGTGGTGCAATCAGATAAGGTCCGTCGGTCGAAGTGGAATTATATATCCTCATGCAGTTTGGAGTAGAGTGGGGTGAGCTTGTGTAGATTGCCACCACTCCGGGTGAAGTTGCCAAGCTCGACCAATCTATGGGAATGGCGCTTATTGCATCAAAATTCTGCATATAAGGCGAGGTATAGATGGTAGCGTCAATACTGCTTGCTGTTATCTGCACAGGATGAGGGGTTCTGGTCAGGTTATCAGTCACAGTGACAGTGGCAGTATGATTACCTGCTGCAGTGGGATTGTAGCGAACTACAAAGTTTGTGGATTGACCGGTGGTAAGTGAAGCCGGCAGAGTAGGCAGATTCTGCAGAGTGAAGAAGGGGCTGCCGGTAATTGAGATACTGTTGATTACCAGAGGTGTTGTGCCGCCGCCTACATTCATCACGTTAAAGTTCTGATTGCTGGTCGTATTCATCAGTTTCTGACCAAAATCAAAACTCTGCGGTGAGATGGCAAACTGCGGATTATTGCCTGCCGCCACAAAGTTAAATGTGGTTTTGGGGAATTGTCCGGACACTGTCACATCAGTAGTGGAAGGATTAGCCGGGTCAAACACGGTGGTGTCATCAATACTCATCCTGGTCCGGTTTGTTCCCACTGTCTGGCATTTGAAGTAGTCTGTGGAGCTGTAAAAATTGGCATCATAAGGGCGATGCACCATCATGACCAGATTGCCGCCGGCAAAGGGGAAGGGGATCTGCAG
>DAHVPA010000291.1 GCA_027318525.1 Candidatus Cloacimonadota bacterium
CCGGGATTGCCACGCTGAAAAAGGGAAAGTCCAGCGAGTTATCTCGGTATGACCTTTCCACAGTTCCTTTTGATTTATAACCGGTCCAGCCAAACATCATCCCAGTGGAAAAGAGTGTTCTGTTGCCTGTACCGAGGATGGCGGGATTGGCATAGCCGGTGTTTTTGCGGAAGACGTCGGAAATCCCCACATTGCCCATGGAAATTCCATAGGTGTCATAGCCGTAGTTTTGACACGGCGTTCCTTCAAAGGAAAAGACGCTGTTGCCGCCGAAGAGCAGGGCGGTTAGGAGGATCAGGATTAAGCTGAGGGAAAGTCTTAATTTCATTTACTGTTTCCTTTTTCTGTGATGAGCCGGTTTGACCGGGTCAGGCTGGATGCGAAAGAATTTATAGGCGTTGTTGAATGAAGCTTCCGCCACTTCATTGGGTGTGATTTCCTTGATTTGAGCTATTTTTTCTGCAACCAGATGCAGGAAGAGCGGGCTGTTCCGTTTACCGCGGTTGGGTTGGGGAGAAAGGTAAGGACAATCCGTCTCAATCATAAACCGGTCCATGGGCACGAGCCGAATTACATCGTCCAGATTGGAATTGGGATAGGTGATACTGCCTGTAAAGGAGATATGCCAGCCTTCGTCCAACACCTGCTGGGCAAAAATCAGGTCTCCCGACCAGCAGTGAAACACTACTTCCCTGGCTTTTTCCTTTTTCAGAAAGCTATAGCATTCCTGATGCGCATTGCGGTCGTGCACCACGATGGGCAGGTCATATTCCAGAGCGAGTTTGATTTGATTGGCAAAAACCTCTCTCTGCACAGGATAGGGCGATAGATTGCGAAAGAAATCCAGCCCGATTTCACCGATGGCGACCACATTCTTTTCCCTAGCCAGTTTCTTCACCACTTCAGCGTCAAAGTCCATGGCGTCGTGCGGGTGATAGCCGACTGTGGAGAAGATATGCAGATGCTTTTTGGCAAGTTCCAGCGCATTATAGGATGTTTCTTTGTTAAAACCGATATTGATGATATATTCAATCCCTTGCGCAAAACACTTGCTGATGACAGCTTCCCTGTCTTCGGCAAAATCCGGCAAATCCAGATGTGCATGTGTCTCAAAGAGTTTCATATCAATTTAATCCTTTTTTACCCATTAATACAAGTAAAATCACTCTTGCCAATCTTGTCAAAGGAAAAAGGGGACTTGCTTCTCTGCTTTCGGGAGATCTGATTTTTTGTATTGACAATTTCGGGAATGCTGAATATCAAAATAACATGATTGTTTACAGGAGTTGGAACATGACTAAATACTGGACTATTCTCATATTGCTGTTCAGCCTGAGTCTGTTGACAGGTGAGACTACATATAGCGATTCGCTGCTGCTTAGCGCTAAAGAAGGTAATGCTGAAGCTCAAAACAAGCTTGGCATCTGCTATGACCAGGGTCTGGGAGTGGAAAGAAACAAAGCCAAAGCGGTTAAATATTTCCGTCTGGCAGCGGAGCAAGGCTATGCCGATGCCCAATACAACATGGCAGCTAACAGCTATCACAAAAAGAGCGAGATGCTCAAATGGTATAAGCTGGCGGCAGAGCAAAACCATCCCGGTGCCTTAAGCGGATTGGGACAGGTCTATTTTGATGGCAATGGCGTGACGAAGAATTACAAAACCGCTACCGGCTATTTTCTTCGTGCGGCTGAACTTGGTGATGCAACCGGTCAGTTTTGGTATGGCATGAGTAATTACTGGGGTCATGGCGTCCTCAAGAATTATGCCGAGGCAGCCCGCAATTTTCAATTAGCTGCCGAACAACAGCATACCAGTGCCATGACCTATTTGGGATTCTGCTTCTTTAACGGAAACGGAGTGGAAAAGAACCTCGAAACCGCCTATTTTTGGCATCTGCTGGCTAACGCATTTGGCAATTCCAGCGGTGGGATTGGTTTGGTCGAATTGGAACAATTGCTTACCACCGAACAGAAAAACAATGCCCAAGCCCAAGCCCAAATCTGGCTGGATACTCATAAAAAGTAACTTTTTCCTGTCCTGACCTGACTTTTCGGTAAGTCCCGATTCCGGGCATTACCTCCTTACTATTCTGCAGTATTGTCTATAGAAGATTGGAGATACAGCTATTCTGCTGTATTGGAATAAGTTAAGACTTATTAAAATACATCTGCTCTGCTTTTCACGTAAATAGTCTGCAGGGAGTTTCCGAAGACTTAGTC
>DAHVPA010000292.1 GCA_027318525.1 Candidatus Cloacimonadota bacterium
TCACGTCTGGGACAAGATAGACCTGCACCGCTACAAATATCCCCAAACCTCTACTGCACGTTGGCCCGGTAACGTTGATTATCCATGGTATAATCCCCTCTGGCCCGAAGCCAGACCATACATGGAGCGGGGAACCATTCATCTCAGAGGTTCGGTGGCTCAGAGGCGCAGAGGATTTACGCATAGAAGTCTGAATGATATGGAATATTCCAATCCCAATTGTGTCTGGAATATCCCGCTCGATTATTGCGGCGGACCTTCAGGAAATTCGCTGGGTGACGTTGTGCTGGGTTTATCCCTTTCTCCGGTTAATGCGCCCAATACTTCTGGCAGCGGTGTCGGTTACAACAAGGATTACCGTTATGATTTCCGGTTTGACCATTCCTCTCCGCCTGATTTTCCGGAACTTACCCTGTTTGGCGGTCTGGCAGTGTATGACCAGGATGAATGGTATTTTCAGCGTCCTCCCCGTAATCTGATTAGGGCAAAGTAAAGTCCGTTTTCTCTTGACGCAGGGACTGCTTCCGCTAAGCTGACCCCGTGACTTGATGGTGCTTATGCACAGGTAAAAGGGAATTCCGTTCAATGCGGAAGCGGTCTCCGCCACTGTAAGCAGCATATATGGTTTGAGCTGTCACTGTCCCGGATACGGGATGGGAAGGCAGTTCAGCGCCCCAAAGGCAAACCGCTGCGAGCCAGGAAACCTGCCACCGGGTCAGTCCGGCTTTACGGAAGGATGTCTGCCGGGCTCCACATCGATTCATCTCAAGTCACAAATTACATCATTGTAATTGAGGTGAATATGCATTGCAACACGTTTTATGCCCCTTTTAAGCGGATTGTTTTTTCTGCTGTTCTTTATCTGTTTCTGTTAAATCTGCAGGCTGCCATCATTTATGTGGTCAATTCCGAATCCCGCACCCTGAGCCGGATTGATACTTCTTCCGATGAAGTGCAAAACAGCTTTGCAAAACTTGGTTTAATCCCCAACAAAGTCATCGTGGATGAGGACTTCCTCTGGTGCGTCAATTCCGGCGATAACGCCCTGCAGAAGCTTGACCGCTTTAGCGGTGCCACTTTAGCCAACATCCTGATAGCAGCCGGCTGCAACCCTTGGGACGCTTGTCTGGACGGCGACTTCGTCTATGTCACCGGCTTGTTTACAAATAAAGTCTATAAAGTCTCTAAAATCAGTAATTCCGTTGTCGGCTATTTGAATGTCGGCATCAGTCCGGAAGCGCTCTGCGCTTATAACGGCAAGCTCTACGTAACCAACACCGGCGGCTATCAGAACAATTATGCAAACAGCAGCGTCTCCGTGATAGATTTGGCAAGCTGGCAGGTGGTAAGCACCATCCCGGTCCAGCCCAATCCCCAGTTCATTATTGAACACAACGGTCTTTTGCACGTTTCCTGCACCGGAAACTGGGTGAATACCTACGGAGCTGTCTGCGTGATTGACCCTGCCTCCAATGAAGTTATCCATACTTTAAACATCGGCGGCAGCCCCGGCGGAATCTGGGTTAATCCGTCTCATCAAGCTCTGGTCGGTGACGGCAACGGATTCAGCCTGTTCCGTTATGATACAATGGATTTTTCTGTCCTGAATGACGCTGCCAATCCCTTGCCCAACGGAGGTTCGGTCGTTACCGGCACGGCTGATTTTACCGCAGCGCTTTACCCCAATTGGGGCAGTAATGGCAAGGTGCGTCTGCTGCATCCTGATTTATCCTTCTGGAAGGAATACAGCGTCGGCATGGCACCCATGGACATGAAGCTTTATGCAGCAAACTCCGCTCTTCATCATGAGGAAGTTTCTCCTGCAACTCCTGTCTGCATCTATCCCAATCCCGCCCACAGCACTGACCGGATTACCTTTAAGACTTCGGGTTCAGCCGGAAAACTGGATATCTATAACCTGAAAGGGCAATTGATAAAGTCGCTTGCCATCCGCAGCAACACAGCCTTCATTGACTGCAGAAGCATTGCTGACCAAACCGGTAGCGGCTGCTATCTGTTCCGTTTCCAATCAGGCAATCAGACATCCGCCGGCAAGTTTATAGTATTGGATTAATCCCGTTTGTGTTCAGACTATTTTTGTTCAGAATCAGTCCTTCAGAATTTGTAATTCATAATTCGTAATTTCTAATTTGTAATTAACTTTATTCATCACGCTTTT
>DAHVPA010000293.1 GCA_027318525.1 Candidatus Cloacimonadota bacterium
TATTCTACAGCCTGGGAAACTTCTTTTTTCCTGAAGCAGGAAATCCCGATACCTGGTATCATGGGCTATTACTGGAATTGAGCATTGAACATGACAGGATAACATTCAGTACATTCAATACCAGACTGCAAATGGGTGAGGCAGGTTTTAAGCTGGACATTACTAGTCAGAATCTGCCACCAAAACTTGATAATAAGATTGTTGCTGGACAGTGGCAGGAATATCTGAAAAATGCGAAAATCAGGCGCAATGTCCTGAATAACCTCCAGCAGCGCAGTTTTTGCGAACGACTTTTGAATAAGTTTATCCCTTCTAGACTGGCGAAAGGATTTGACCATTCGTATCTGAACATCCTGCGTAATGAATCTAATCATGAATATGTTATTGATGTTCTGGAAGATATTGTGGAACAGGTTGCCGAAGACCTGATTGAGAGCTGAAAAGATGAGAGTAGCAGTTTATAGGCTGAGAGGCGAAAAGGACGATTTTGAACATGAAATTTATTCCACCATTCTGAGGTACAATGGCATAGAGGTAATAGAGTTTGATTATGCTACTCCCGATTTGATGCAGATTTTGCGGGACTCTGATGCTATAGTGTTGAAATGGGGGCATAGTCATAATGAGCACCAGTTTGTAAGGACATATTTACCTATTCTGGATTTTCAGATGAGGAAGAGGATTTTTCCTGATTATAAAACCTGCTGGCATTACGATGACAAAGTGAAACAGGACTTGCTGCTGAAACAGGCGGGATTTCCATTTGTTGAGTCATGGCTTTTCTATGATAAACAACAAGCGTTGGATTGGGCAGAAACAGCATCCTATCCTTTGGTTTTCAAGCTTGCCCAGGGCGCGGGTTCATTTAATGTCTTTTTGGTAAAAAACAAGATCTACGCCAGAAAACTAATCAGGCAGATGTTTGGTGTGGGCAGGCATCTTAACACCATGTCCCTGGCTGAGAGATTCGGGCTGGTCAATAAGAACCTCAATAAACTGCTCCGGTATTACCGGCGAGAGATATATTCACGATGGCTGGATCAGGAACACATCGGCTTATGGAGTAAACAAAAGAACTATATCTATTTCCAAAAATTTTGTCCGGGTAATGAATATGATACAAGGGTAACCACAGCAGGATTAAGAGCGCATGCCTTCAGACGTTTTGTCCGCAAGGGAGATTTTCGGGCTTCAGGCGGCAATACCTGGGATATCAATCCTGAAAATATTGATCTGCGCATGGTAAGATTAGCTCTGGATATCAGTAAGCACTTCGGATTTCAATCCATGGCTTACGACTTTGTTTATGATGAAACGGGTGAACCCCGGATTGTCGAGATGAGCTATATGTATGGCGGAGCCGGATATCCCGACTTTATGAACGGGTATTGGGATTTTGATTTGACATGGCATCCCGGAAGATTCTGGCCGCAGTATTTTGAGCTGGCAGATTTACTACCGGAATTGTCACTCACATGTCCCGAATTAGAAACCAGAACGGGATACAGACACGCTAAGATTATTGGCAATAATTAAAAAATGCGGTGTATATGACAGAACAGCCAAAGAACATCCCTATAACAAAGGAAAACAACTATCTACCATCTCCCAGATTGACACTCAACTTCATGTTAATCTTTGTGTTTTTGGTCTTTATCTTTTATATCAACAACATCACAGCGTTGAAATATTTTTCAATGCTCTCTGTTGCTGTTATCGCCTTTTTCAGCCGTAACAAACTGCAATGGTTGGTGGTGTATTTCATTATTATTGACCAGGTGGGAGGATTCTTTACTGAAACGGCTGTAAGTGCAACAAACATAGGATTACCTGCATTAACGTTGTTTGCGGGAGTAACAATTGGTATTAAAGACCTGCTTCTGCTGGCTTTGGTTTTGAGCATCAGCACAGGCAGGAAGTTCAAGAAAATCACAACCGACCATTTGCTTATAGCTTTAATCATCATTTTTTCCACTATGGTCGGATTTCTGGTATATGAAGCCAACTATAAATCCGTCGTAACATTTATATTAAGAGGTTATTTTATACTTCTCTTGTTTTTTGTGATTAGGGAAAACTTTACAGCACAACAGCTTTTTTCATTTTTTCACCTTGTATCTCTACTTTTACCATTTATCATAGTTGACCAAATCTTTACCG
>DAHVPA010000294.1 GCA_027318525.1 Candidatus Cloacimonadota bacterium
GATCTAAATTGATATAAACGCTTTCCCTTTTATGGAGCTTGTTTTAACCGGCAATCTTGATGGTAAGGCTTTGTATGAGATAGCTGATAAAAAATTGAAAGATAGGTTTTCTCAGATTGGAGGCGTTGCTAATGTTAGTGTCACTGGTGGCAACAAACGCCAGATAAACATCAAACTTAAAGATCGCACAGTGTTTGAAAATTCAATATCTTTGGCTCAATTGTCACAAATACTGGCGGCTTCAAACCTTGATATGCCAGCCGGACAGTTTACAAAAGGCAGCCAAGAGTATTCTGTAAGACTTAAGGGTGAATATCAGAGTTTGGAACAATTAAGAAACACTGACATCCCTACCTCTTTTGGAGTAAAAAAACTGGGTCAGATTGCTGACGTCGAGGATTCTTATGAAGAAGTCAGGGAAAGAGCTGTTTTCTTTAATACTGCCACAAAAACACAAGATAGCAATGTTGTCAGGCTTTCACTTACTAACAGTTCTGATGGCAATGTTGTTAATATCTCCCAAGCAGTTAAAGAACAACTCCCTGAGATTCAGAAAGAACTTCCCAGAGGTGTTGAACTGAACGTAATCAGAGATGACTCGGATTTTACCAGAGCCTCAGTGGATGACACAACCGGCAATATTCTGATGGGGATTATCCTGACCGGTTTAATCCTTATGATTTTTTTGCATGATCTTCGTTCTACAATTATAGTAGCTCTATCAATGCCGATATCGATTATTGCAACTTTCGTCTTCATCAAAGCTTCGAATTTTACGCTGAATATAATGACTTTAATGGGTTTGTCAACTTCTGTAGGAGTATTGGTTGCCAATTCTATTGTAGTGTTGGAAAACATCTTCAGACATAAAGATATGGGGCACCACAGGATGGTAGCAGCAGAAAAGGGGACTTCTGAAGTTGCCGTAGCAGTAATAGCATCCACACTGACCAATGTGGTAGTGTTCCTACCCATTGCCACGATGTCTTCAATGGTGGGTCAAGTATTTAAAGAATTCGGTCTTACCGTTACTTACGCCACACTCGTATCCTTGGTTGTATCCTTTACAATCACACCCATGTTAGCATCAAGAATACTACCTCACAAAGTAGTCCCTTCCAAGTTTGGCAGGATATTTGAAGCCTGGTTTGATAAATTTAGTTTGAATTATGAGAAAGCATTATCATGGTTACTTAAGACAAAGAAAAGGGCACGATTAATAGTTATAGGAACGGTAGTGATATTCCTACTAAGTTTTTCTGTAGTCCCCTTTTTAGGATCAGAGATGATGCCTCAAATGGACCAGGGGTATGTAAATGTAGCAATTGAATTACCTCAAGGTGCAAGCTTGGAACAAACGGCAAAAACTATCGATGAGATAACACACAGAATATCTTCTCACAAAGAAATCAAATATATAGTAACGAGTATCGGATCTCAAGGTCATATTGATACTGGCACCAATCTTGCCTCCACAGATGTCCAGTTGGTTGATATGGCAGAACGCAAATTAAAAACCAAGGACATGGTGGCTGTCTTGATTAAAGACTTGGCTGATGTTCCAAATGCCAAAATCAAAGTGTCAGCCAGCGAAGGATTTGGTGGTTCCAATGCACCAATCGATTTCTATCTTAAAGGCCAGGACACTGACAAGCTTGAAGAGCTAAGGCAGACAATATATGATAAGATAAGAAATGTGCCTGGGTTAATCAATCTCGATACTAGTTCAAGAAGTGGCAAACTTGAACTGACAATTATTCCTGATAGGGTTAAGATGGCAAATGCCGGAGCTACAACATATGACTTGGCATTGGCTCTGCGATCTTCCGTAAACGGTTTTGTCTCAACGGCATATAGGCAATCCGGAGACGAATATGACATTAATCTTTCTCTTGCAGAAAACTCTGTAGATTCACCTGAAAAAATCCGCAACCTGCCAATTTCAATTTATGGTCAAAACTATACTCTATCACAATTAGGTGAAGTAACTTTCAGCAGTGGAGTTAACAAAATTATCCATATGGATATGATTGGCCATTAATGGATATTGGTCAAGATTATGGAAATCCAGATTACGATGTTGTATGGTGTTTTGGAATTCCACTAAATGAACTGGCATCAGAATTTTTTACTGTTGCAG
>DAHVPA010000295.1 GCA_027318525.1 Candidatus Cloacimonadota bacterium
ATACACATAAGTACCTGCTGTGCTACTGGCTGGTGAATAATTTCAGAGGTTGCATCGAGGTGGGGTATCTGCCCAAATACATTCACACCTGCAACGGCTATCTCTATCTGGTTGGAAACGGGATAGACATCTTCAGCATTACGGGCAATGCAATTCCAGCTTACAGGGGAACATTGTTCAGTAATGGCATATATAGAAATCCAATGTGTACAATGGATTACGGCGACCGCTTTTTACTTGTTTCTTTTGCCGGCAGCAATGGAATCACAGTGTTTGACTTGGCAGATCCCGCCAATCCTTTAATCGCCAGAAGCATCAGGCTTCCTTATTGTGTGACCGCCATGACCATTGCCGGCAATACGTTGTATGTAACTTCGCCGGGTATGGGCATCACCGGAATCGACCTGCTCTCCCTGACTGCAAATCCTGATAACGAAGCAGCCATCCCCATCACTGTCCTCAAAGCCAGTCCCAATCCCTTCCGGGACAAAGTCATGCTGACCTGCGATTTGAAGAACAGAGTAAAAGCAACAGTCCGGATTTATAATATCAAGGGACAACTGGTAAGAGAATTTATGGAGCTGGACACCAAGACAGGCATAGAACTGTCCTGGGACGGTAAGGACTCGGCGGGCAGAAACTGCTCTCCGGGCATCTATCTGCTCAAAGCTCAAGCAGGCACTAAACAGGCTATGGGAAAGACGATTAAGCTGAACTGATTTGCCACTTACACTGTGTCACACGCAGCTGCCTGCGTCTTTTCTACATATAATTGACCAAACAACTCATGATGTCACATGTCGCATTAGACTCCCCGTGAAGTAAGTGCATAGTTATTTTAAGGAGTAATTATGGAGCTTGGGCAGAGTAATTATCTTATGTTGCCCCTAATCCGGTAGTTGGAAAGTCTAATCCTCATAACTTGATGGACCTAGACAGGATTATACGCTGTTCCCGGTTACTTTCAAATGCTTTTCATGTTATTAATATGGGTCTTGGTAGAAATGAGCTTATAGAGATGATGTAATAATACTTTAACATGTGTCCCAGGTTTCACACTTTAAGATTTCGCCTGTATAGGCATCTATATAATATGCAATCCCGTCGTAAGGATAAAGCATCCAGATGAGACGGTATTCGGGTGTCTTGTTTCCTTCCGGCTGGTATTGCCAAAAATGCAGTTGCAAAACACCTTGATTACCATATTCATTGTCATCATACCAGTCAATCTTGACAAGGTCAGATAAATAATCATGCTTACCTGATAGATGGGATAGCTCCGTCCAGTTATATTGCAGCGAATCATCACGGGAAACACTATACAACGCTGTATAGGGTGAAATAATGCACTTTGGGATTCGCTTGCTGAAGTCGGTATTAGTTAAAGCGGCAAGGTCGAAAACAATAGTGTATTTATTATCATACGGGTAAAAAGATATTTTATTATCGCCGCAAGCTTCTGGCAAATCAATGGGAATGGACTTGTAACAGGGAATTAGGGTAGCGTAGGGTATTTCATCATCATTCCAGTAAAGCAGACTAAAGGAGTACTCGTCAGGGTCGAGCTTCAGGTAGCGTAGCAGGCAATTTGCAACCACCTGATAATTCTGCATGTATTGCACAGAATCCTGCGACACTGAAAGGTTCATATATGCCTTAAATTGATAGATGCTTTTCGTGAGAGGATGCACCTGGTAATCGCAGGTAAAGCCGCTGGGTCGGAAGGCAGTTTCCAGGGTACTGGCTTCCTCCGGCTTTACTTTTAGTGTATCGGCATACTGCCAGATATTATCAGTATCTGAATAATAACCTATTGCGTATTTTCCGGTTACAGGATCATAATAATCGCCATAACCATGATCATAAGGGTCCTTGGGATCATAGGGATGAACCCGCCAACAAAGAGTTACTCCTTCGATACCATCATATCGGTTCATATTAATCGCAGTAACCAGACGTGCCTGTATCTTATGCTCTGCATCAAAATACATATTTTCGCGGGGAATTGCTGAGGTTTTGACTTTTGAGAATATAAATGTCTTCTGCCGCTCCTGTCCATCTGTGTAATAATCATGCTTTGTCTTGTACCATTCTATAATAGAAGCAGGTGCAATTACTTCTCTG
>DAHVPA010000296.1 GCA_027318525.1 Candidatus Cloacimonadota bacterium
TATGACTTCATTATCATAGACTGTCCGCCTTCCCTGGGATTGCTCACAGTCAATGCCCTGACTGCCTGTTCCGACGTGCTCATTCCCATCCAATGCGAATACTATGCTCTGGAAGGGGTCAGCCAGCTAATCACCACCATCCGCCTTATCCAGAAAAGCCTCAATCCCAGCCTGAACATTTTGGGGGTGCTGCTCACCATGTTTGACAAGCGCCTCAACCTCTCTGTCCAGGTCGCCAAGGAAGTCCTGCGCTACTTCAAGGACAAAGTTTTCCATACCATCATCAACCGTAATATCAAGCTGACCGAGGCTCCCGGCTTCGGTAAACCAATATTCCTCTATGACATCAAGTCACCCGGCGCCTTCAACTATCTTGCCCTGGCGCGGGAAGTATTAGAACGCTATAACTAAGGAAGACGATATGGACGAAAAACTTGGAAGAGGACTGGACGCCCTGATCCGCGACATCGACGAGCAGGAAAATCCCAATACCGGGATTACCACCGTGCCCATCATCAGAATCATGCCAAACCGTTACCAGCCACGTAAACTCTTCGCTGAGGACAAGCTGCAGGAACTGGCTGACTCCATTCGCGAAAACGGTATCATCCAGCCCATAATCGTGACCAAAACCGATGAAAGCGAATATGAGCTGATTGCCGGCGAACGCAGATTGGAAGCAGCCAAACTGGCAGGACTTTCCGAAGTCCCCGTTATTGTGCGCAGTGTTTCCCAAAAGGAACAGCTCCAGCTTGCCATCGTGGAAAATATCCAGAGGGAAAACCTCAATCCCATGGAGGAAGCCACCGCTTATCAGCAACTGATTGAAGACTTTAAGATGAGCCATGAGCAGGTCTCCGAAATCATGGGCAAGGATCGCTCCACCATTACCAATTCCCTGCGCCTGCTGCGTCTGCAGACACCCATCCAGGACATGATTGTGACCGGAACCCTCACTCCCGGTCATGCCAGAGCGATTCTTTCCCTTGAGGAAAACAAGCAGCTCGATTTTGCCTTCGATATAGTGGAAAATGCTCTTTCCGTGCGACAGGCGGAAGAAAAAGCTCGTGAGTATAAACCCGAACGCAAACCCCGTCCTGAAAAACATGAAAAGCGTGAACGCGAGCCCAAGGACCCCATCATCCTCTCTCTGGAAGAGCGCTTATCAGAGCATCTCGGTTACAAGACCACCATCCAGGACAAGGAGAATAAAGGGCGCATCGTTATCGAATACCGCAGCCAGGACGAGTTTTACGACCTGGTCAATAAACTCAACCCGCGCGAATAGCTGCCTGCTGCCCTGTCTGAACTTATGAAAAGCGTTATCGTTACAGGCGGCTCCGGATTCATCGGAGCGAACTTCATCCATCTGCTGTTTGAGGACCCTTCCTTTGAGGGAATCGTCGTCAATATCGATAAACTCACCTACGCCGGCAACCCGGAAAACCATCTCCAGATTGAACAGCAGCACAGCGGTAAACGCTATTTCTTTGAGCAGACCGATATCTGCGACCGCGCTAAAATACAGGAAATCTTTGCTAAATACAAACCAGATACAGTGGTCAATTTCGCTGCCGAATCCCACGTGGACCGCTCTATCGACAACCCCATGGAGTTTGTCCAGACCAACGTCCTGGGCACTGGCGTGATGCTCCATTCCGCATATCATTATTACAAAACCCTTGCCGATGAGGAAAAGCAGCGCTTCCGCTTCCACCACGTCTCAACTGATGAGGTTTACGGCTCTCTGGGTGACGAGGGCTTCTTCGAAGAGACCACTTCCTACGACCCCAGCTCGCCCTATTCCGCTTCCAAAGCAGGTTCAGACCATCTGGTCCGCGCCTGGAAACGCACCTTCGGTCTGCCTACCCTGATTACCAATTGCTCCAATAACTACGGCGCTTATCAGTTCCCCGAAAAGCTGATTCCGCTAATCGTGCTCAACTGCCTGGCAGGCAAACCTCTGCCTGTTTACGGCAAGGGATTAAACGTCCGCGACTGGCTCTATGTGGAAGACAACTGCCGGGCCATAGACCTGGTGCTGAAGAAGGGAAGAGCAGGGCGGGTCTACAATATAGGAGGAGGCTGTGAGAAGGAGAACATCCAGGTTGTGGATTCGATC
>DAHVPA010000297.1 GCA_027318525.1 Candidatus Cloacimonadota bacterium
TTATTACCCCATCTATGCTCAGCATGTCACAGGAAATGGGGTTGCCCTGCCCCAACAGGTGCTGATAAACAATGCCCTGGCTCCCATAACATATGGATCAGTGTTTTCAGGTATTACCAATAATGGGCAACTTATGCTTTATTGGATGGACTATACCAATGACACCGGCGGAATCTATCATCAGGTGATGGATGCGCAGGGCAACCTGCTGATTCCGGAAGCTGAAATTCCCTTTCTGGTCGGGACTACGGGGCAGATTCCGTTATTATATACTATACCAACTTATTTATCTGCACCCTGTCTGCAGAATACTGCTGTGTTCTGGCTGGAGAAGAACATACTTTCTTCATATGATAACCGTTACCAGATATGTTACCAGATGTTTAATCCGGCAGGAGTTCCCTTGTTTCCTGAGGGTAAGCGCACTATATTCAGTGGTGACGCATATACAACCGGAAGTATCCAGGCAGTGACAACCCTGGAAGGCTATATCCTGCTCGCCTGGTTAGGCAATGGGCTTCGGGCGCAGCTTTTAGACTCCGGCGGCAACCAGCTTTGGGAACCGAACGGTCGTCTCATTAGTCAGAGGGGTGTAACGAACTGTAAGCTTAATTACATTGATGGTGCATTTTACTTCATCTGGAATGATGTCAATAGCCAGGGCAAAAAGCGTATTTACGGACAGAAGCTGGTTGCCGGAATTCCTTTGTGGGATATGCAGGGACAGCAACTCGTGGCAGACTTCCCCGGTCATCCTGAATATGACCAGTATTTATACGATTTCAACCAGAGCTTCCTTTTCTTCAGTCAGGGCAATGCCGGCGTTTATTTCCTGCGGTTGGATACTCAGGTTGATCCTCCTCCCAGTTCATCCTCTTGGGGTCAGCCGCTGGCAGCCCTGCCAGGTCCCGGTTACGGACAAGGTTTTGTAAAAAGCTTTTCCTTATCTAATAATTTGCTGGTGAGGTTTGATAACTTTTATTATTATTGGGATGGTCATGAAACGGTATATGTGTCGTATCCTTATGTCCAGATTATCAGTGCCACCGGTGATACACTGCTTGGGGCAGGTGGAACTGACACCCCTCTGGACATGGACTTTGCTACTGACGGCACAAATGTTTTTTCTTATTCGGTTTACGGCTACAGTTTTACATGGCGTAAAGCAGCTTCCGACTTTTCTCAGGAATATGCCCATAACTTCTACTTTCCCGGCAGCAGTTTTTCAAAAGCTGATGTCATAGCATTAGACAATGGCAATTTCCTTGTTCTGGCATGTGTGCAGCACACCGATGGCTATATACTGATGTATTTTTATATAAATCCGGAAGGTAACTGCATCATCCCTGCCGATACTGATTTATATTCTAATCCCTTCTATCTTTATTACGAATACTGCGTGAACGAAAACCGCATTTATCCTGTCTGGAACAATATCCTCAGCGGATTTAACTATTGCTCTGCCCTCTTTCTGCAAAAACTCAGCGATGGTGGTGTAGGCAATATTGATGAAGTTGGCAATGATGTGCCTATGCCTGTTTTGTCATCACCTTACCCAAATCCTGCAGCCGGAACGGTCTCATTTGAACTGAAGTTTCCGGCAACAGGAGAGAGCAAAATCTCTGTCTATAACATCAAAGGTCAATTAGTCAGGACTATTCATCAAGGAACCTTGGAGAAAGGAACACATTCCTTTAGCTGGGATGGAAAAGATAGTCAGGGCAAACCCGTCAGCCACGGTATATATATTCTGAATGCTGCCCTGGGCAGGGAAACCATAAGTAAACGTATATCAATCATCCGATAAAAACTATGCAAATCCAAGACCAGGCAGCCATTGTCCGGTCTTTTGTTTTCTCTTCGCGAAGCTTACTCAGCTTTGACTTAGTTTGCTCCCTGCTGTGCTATCCCTTTCCCGATGCAGGCTCAATCCTGCTTGGGGACTGCTTTCACACATATCATCCCATTATCCGGAGCATCTTGCAGCATTCGGTAATCCTCTTATACCAAAGTATTTCAAAAGCATATCAAATCTTAATCAAAAGGATATTAAATGTATTCTTAAATACATTTGATATACTTTTGGTATGCTTTTGATATAGATT
>DAHVPA010000298.1 GCA_027318525.1 Candidatus Cloacimonadota bacterium
TGACAGACCCAGAACCTTTGTGTTTCGAAAGACATCGCCTAATTCTTCATACTTTACCTTGGCAAGTGGCGGGTACATCATTACAATTAATCCAATCGCAATCGGGATATTTGTTGTACCTGAAGAGAGACTGTTCCAGAATTTTGCAACATTTGGACTTAACCACCCTGCAATAACACCTATGAACATTGCAAGAAATATCCAAAGGGTCAGATAGCGATCAAGAAACTTTAGTCGTTTTGTTGAGGGCATAATCGTAGTTGTTTATTGTTTATAACCAGGTACAGTGATGCTATACATACCCACCTTTTGAATCTTCTGAATTCATTATTGTGGCTTTATATGCTTGGTATATAATTCATTGAATTTACTTCTTATTTCATCCCTTATCCTGCGGAATTCACCCCAGATAAACCCATCGGTACCAGTTACCTTTGATGGGTCTTCAAATCCTAAATGTAACCGGTGCGTCACTTTGCCCACAAAAACCGGACAGGTTTCATTGGCATCATCACATACGGTAATAACATAATCCCAAGCCTCACCAATATATCTTTCAACCGATTCTGGTTTATGGGAACTGATATCAATGCCGGCTTCTTTCATGACAGTAACGGCTTTCTCATTGATTCTGGCGGCAGGATTTGTTCCTGCAGAAAAGACTCGAATGTTGCTGTCAAATGACTGGAGAAAGCCATGAGCCATCTGGCTGCGGCAACTGTTCCCCGTACAGAGGATTAATACCTTCATTTTAATAATTCGTTAAGTTGAACCTGGCCTACTTTTTATGCCTTGGTCTCAGCTGGCAAACACAAGACCCGTCTAGCTGTTCAGTAATATCCTTTTTAAGCGGCAGCCCATCCACTTCCCAATCAACAATCCCTCCCGCAAGGTTTGCAATGTTGGTAAAGCCTTTGCCCTGAAGAAAGACCATTGCGTCATGGCTTTTCAATCCAACAGAGTCTGCCACAATGATGGGGACGTCTACCGGAAGGCTATTGTATTTCTCAGCAATTTTACTGCCTGGTATATGTATCACTTCCGGGACATCAAAGTTTTTATAACCGGTTAGACTCAGTTCACGGACATCAAGGATAACTGCCTTGTTCTCAATAACCTCCTTGTATGCTTCACCTGCAGAGAGGTTAAGAAATCCCGAACTTATAAAACCATGTTTTAAGAATGCCATGGCTGGTTTGTTTAGGAAAAAAGAGAAATCCAGTTTAAACAGGTTTAATTTTCTGGTATAATCCGTTTAAACAACTTTTATAATATTCTTTGATAGTATTTTCATGTTCCGCCATTGGTTTCACTGGAACAAGGTCAACCACCTTTTCATAATTCAGGCCAGAATTGAAAAGTGTTTCGGTTGTTCCACTGAGCATTGCTGAAATTGTTTCATTTGCTTCAATCTCTGATAAACCATATGACAATCCAAGTTCTTTAAGCTGCTGTAACTGATACCAGAAATATGTGTGACCCATAGCACTTACCATTGCATATGCTTCAATCTGATTCTCCGCGACAACAGGGACTTTGCCTAGCTTTTCAAAGGTTTTAAGGAATTCATTTATAATCTTATTATCAGCAGACTGAGCAAAGAAGACTGGATTATAGCCTTTGTTTACATAAGTTCCTGCATTAGGATTCATGCGGGCAAGATTTGGTACATCTGGAAGTACCGATTTAATTTTGTCAATGGTTATTTTTGGTGCTAACGATATCACCAAAGCATCCTTTCTGATGGAATTTTTAACTGTATTTAATGTTTCCATCAGCACTGGCGGATGCAGGGCAACGAATACCCAATCTGCAGATGAAGCCTTGGATGAGTCTGTGCCTGAACTTTCAATTTGAGGATAATCTTTCTTCAGGGCACTCATCACTGTTTCATTAGTTTCGTAGACAAAGATTTTTCCGAACGAAACATTGGCATTTTTAAATCCATTTAGCAGGATTCTGGTAATGCGTCCACCACCGATAAAGCCAATTGTTTGCATAATGGTAAATTTTAAATATTTATTTGGGTCATTACATGATTGCATTAAAAAGAAAACCAACCAGCATTATTCCAGCTGCCATTATCCCTGCAAATGTTAG
>DAHVPA010000299.1 GCA_027318525.1 Candidatus Cloacimonadota bacterium
TTACACTGCCAAACAAGACATAGAGAGTTATAAACAGCAGGATTTGTTTGCTGTTTCTCATCCGACCTCCCGGTAGCTTTTTTATGTCAACAGCGATCTTATATCATCAACCAGAGAGTCAATCATGCCTTCCGAGGTGTTCCAGGAGCACATGAGGCGCACTTCGTTGCGGTGTTCGTTCCAGAGGTAAAAGTGGTATTTTGCCTGGAGGGCGGGGATGATGTGGGCGGGCAGAATGGCAAAGACGGCATTGACATAGACGGGCTGGGTGATGGTGACTTCCCTGATTTCGGAGAGCTTTTCCGCCAGCAGCTTTGCCATGCGGTTGGCGTTGAGAGCGTTTTCTTTCCAGATGCCTTTGTCAATATAGGTCTCCATCTGGATGGTCAGATAGCGCATTTTGGAGACAAGCTGGGTTAGCTGTTTGCGGTAATAGACAGCGTCTTTGGCGGCATCGGGATGATTGATAAAGATGAGCGCTTCACCGAATAGACAGCCGTTTTTAGTAGCACCCAGACTCACGATATCGACTCCGCAGTCCGCAGTCATTTCGGCAAAAGAACAATTTAGCGCTACTGCAGCATTGGCAAGGCGCGCTCCATCTATATGCAGGAGCAGATTGTTATCTTTGGCAAAGGCAGAGAGTGCCTTTATCTCATCCAGGGTGTAAAGGGTGCCGTATTCGGTGGATTGGGAGATGGAGATGATGCGGGGCTGGGACATGTGCTGGTCTGTCATCAAAGAAATATGCGGCGCAATCAGTTTGGGACTAAGCTTGCCGTCGGGAGTGGGGATGGCGATGAGACGTCCCTGAGTGAATTTCTGGACAGCGCCGGCTTCGTGCATATTGATATGGGCTGTTTCGGCACAGAAGACAGCTTCATAGGATTTGAGCAAGCTTTGGAGGGCAAGGACATTGGCACCTGTTCCCGTCATCAGTAAGAGGCATCTGGCATCGGGACCAAACAGGGCGGCAATTTTAGCCTGGACGGTCTCTGTATATTCTTCTTCGCCATAACCGTGCCAGTAGCCCGCATTTATGTCCTGCAGGGCTTTGAGGATGATGGGATGCGCACCGGAATGGTTGTCGCTGCCGAAACTGACTGTATGCATAGGGAAATCTCCTTTTTATATTGACAAACAGGGAAAACTTAATTGCATGAGATTTTACTTATGTCAAGGAGAAATCGATGAGTTCAATTGCAGTGCTCGGTTGCATGTGGGGCGATGAAGCCAAAGCCAAGATAGTGGACGTGCTGGGAGAATGTGCCGACGTCGTGGTGCGTTTCCAGGGCGGAAGCAATGCCGGGCATACCATCTGCCTTAAAGATAAAAAGTATGTTTTTCACAGTGTGCCATCCGGCATCCTTTATCCGGAAACGGTTTGCGTGATAGCCAGCGGAGTGGTCATCGACGTGTTTGATTTGCTGGCGGAAATCAAAGCTTTGGAAAAGCAGGGCATCAGCTTTGCAGACAGACTGCTGATTGATTTGCGAGCTTCACTTGTGTTGCCCTTGCACAAAGAACTGGACGTCTCTCAGGAAGATAAATCCGGGTCAGCCAAGATTGGGACTACGCGGCGCGGGATTGGACCTGCTTATTCGGACGACAGAGCCAGAGCGGGAATCCGGCTCAGCGACCTCTTTTATCCCCAATATCTGAAGGAAAGGTTGCTCAACCTCTATCTTTACCACGACAGAAAATTTACAGATGCGGAATTGAAATCTCTGCTCAAAGATTTACAGGCTGCAGGCAAGAAACTGGCTCCCTATCTGACAAAGACGGATTCCTATATCCGCAAGCGCTATCTGGATGGCGACCAAATATTGTTTGAAGGCGCACAGGGAACCCTTTTGGATATAACCTACGGGACATATCCCTATGTCACATCATCCAATACTGCCGCAGGCGGCATCGCCACCGGCGCCGGAATTCCGCTTAAAATGGTGGATAAAATCATCGGAGTCTATAAAGCCTATTGCACCAGAGTCGGGGAAGGACCTCTGCCGACTGAACTGAATGACGCTACAGGGGACAGAATCAGGTTGCAGGGCAATGAATTCGGAGCAACCACCGGCAGACCCAGACGCATAGGC
>DAHVPA010000029.1 GCA_027318525.1 Candidatus Cloacimonadota bacterium
CCCACGATGACCCCTCCGGGCAAAAGAGAAACAGAAGAATGATTCTCATATAGGCACATTATGTGGATTAACTTTGTGCAGAGCATTGGAATGGATAGCTGGATAAAGGGTGGGACAGAATATTGTAGGAAGAAAAGTGGTGGGCCCAGAGGGAGTCGAACCCCCGACCGTCCGGTTATGAGCCGGAAGCTCTACCAATTGAGCTATAGGCCCACTCAAATCAGCAGTATCTGGCAAAAATTTCCAAACAGGTCAATTTGTCAAGCTGATTGTCTTAATGTCAATCCCGGAAAGGGCAGGACAAGTTACTGCAGAAGCATGACTTTTCGGGCTGGTCCGGTGCTTTTCAGGAAGTAGATTCCGGGGGGACATTTCGCACCCTGCGCAGAGAATCCATCCCATTCCCCTTGCCAGGTATTGGTCTCCACCTTGTTCAGAACAAGATTGCCGACCTTTTCACCCTTGATATTGTAAATGCCGATACAAGGATTGACCTTGGATAATCCGCTTTCCGGAGTGAAACGGACTATCAATTTATCAGAAAAGGGATTGGGATAACAGCTCAAAACGGGATGGGGTGTGGTGGTTTCATCATCGGCTGGGGAAAGGGCAGGATTCAGCTTGGCGATAAACATATCCAAATCAGTCTCGCTGCCGGAATATAAACTTAATTCATTTCCAAACCTGGCAAAGCCAGAATACCAGCCGCAGACAAAGACATTGCCTGCAATATCGGCTGCAATATCCACCGGAGTGTCATTATTGACTCCACCAGCTGTCATTAGCCAGTCATTGCCTGCCAGAGTGGTTTTGAGCACATAGGCGTCTGATGCGCCGGCAGAAGTAGTGTGAGTTCCGAAGAGGTTGGCGGTGCCTTCAAAGCTTCCTGTATAATAGGGAAATACGTTATAGGTGCAGGCTCGACCCTTGTCGCTGCCGGTCCCACCTGCGCTATGAGCATTTATCCAACTGCCGGTTAGAAGCTGAAAAACCGCTGTGTAGGCATCGTCGCTTTCAATCACACTATTGAGAGTTGTGTCACCGAATTGGGCAGAACCTGCAAACCTGCCGGTGATGCAGCCAAATTGCTCAATCAGGGAAGGAGCCCTGTCCACAGCGATGGAATTGACGCCTGCTCCGGCTACATAGTTGAGCCAACGGAGATTGCCGCTGTAAGAATAGGAAACGATATAAGCGCCATTGACCGGCATCAGGGTGCCGCTAAAGTCAGTTCCATTTGTTGCCGAACCTGTGACATAGACATTAGCAGCATTATCCACATCTATCTTGTAGCCGTATTCCACGCCGGATGAACCTGCTTGCCTCTTCCAGATAAAAGAGCCGTCTGTATAACAGGCAAAAGTATAGATATCACTGCCGCCCCAACTGGTGAGAGTGCTGTTGTCATGGCAGACCAGAGTGCCGCCAAACCAGCCTGTGACAAAGCATCTGCCATCCGGCAAAGCTGCAATGCCATAGCCGATGTCACCTTCGGGACTGCCTTCGGAATATGACCATACCCTGTTCCCATCGGCATCCAGCTTGAGGATAAAGATGTCCCAACTGCCGGCGGAAACCAGAGTCTGAGTTTCGAAATGCGCTGTGGCGGAATATAAACCCGTGATATAGCTATTGCCCTGCGCATCGGTATCAATGCCGATGCCGATGTCGCTGTCTGTGCCGCCGAATGCCTGTGCCCACAAGGGAACTCCCTGGGGATTGAACTTTGCCACAAAGATGTCACTCAGACCCCAGCCCTCAATGACAAAATTGCCAATCTGCAGAGTATCCACAAATTCGCCCGTGACCAGGATATTGCCCTGGCTATCCAGAGCCATGTCCCAGACTCTATCCAAATCTCCCGCTCCTGCAGAAACAGCCCATTCCCAATTGACTCCGTTCAACAGAGCACAAAAGATAGTCAGGGATATGATGAGTATGACACTACGCATGGAAACCTCAATCAAAATAATAGATTGCCTTGATGGGGTCGATGTCAGAGGCTTTGAGCGCAGGATATAATCCGGAAAGAAAGCCAATCAGGACAGAGAAAAACAATCCCACCACCATACCCTGCACCGGCATCGGCATGGGAATCTTGAAAGCAGTCTGCATGCCCAACAAAGCCAGACTTGCCAGAAAGATGCCCACCAAAGCTCCAAGCACAGCCAGGGTAATCGCTTCGAAGATAAAGTAAAAGAAGATATCGCTTTCTGTCGCGCCGATGCTCTTGCGCACACCGATTTCCAGCATCTTTTCCTGAATGGAAATAAGCAGAGTGCTAAAGAGACCTATGCCGCCTACAATCAGCGAAATGGAGGCAATCACAAGCAGAGTGACATTCCATTTCTTCATGGCGGAATCAATTTCCTGATTGATTTGCATCAGCATGCTGCCGATATCCTGAAAGGCAAAATTTGGATACATGCTGTGGCGTGCCAGAAGGAGCTGACGGACTCTGGTCTTGAGTTGCGGATAATCCTCATCGCCATGCGCCTGGACATAGATATACTGGATGAGCTGCCTGGAGGAAAGATAGGTCGTGCTGTATTTAAGCGGGATAAAGACGGCTTTGAGGTCGTTCTTGCGTTCCCAGGAATTAAAATTCATACCGCCGCCGACATTGAGCTTGTCTTTTGCCAAAACGCCGATAATCCGGTAACGGCTGTCCCCGATGTTGATCATCTTGCCAACCGGGTCGGTCTTTCCGAACTGCTCCTGCGCAAAGTAATATCCGAGAATGATGACCGGAAGACCGCGGATTTCGTCCAAATAGCTGAAATAGCGTCCGCTCTTCAGATTGTAGGTCTTATTGATAAAGAAAGCGGTGTTGGTGCCTTTGAGTGTGACCTGGATATCCTTGATGCCCGATCGGTAAGGAAATTGGAATTCATTCATGCCATAAAGATATTTGTAGGAAAGCTGGGTGCGGATAGCGTCAAAATCAGAATAATCCAGTTGTTTAACGTTTTCCGGAGTGCGTTTGTAAACGACCTTCTTCTGGTCACGGGAGTCATAGGACATGCCTGAAGCTGTTACGATAATGGAGTTATTCCAGCCCATGCCTTCCATGTTCTTGCGAATCAGAGCTTTGAGAGAATAGACAGAAGAAAACATGGTCACTACAGCCAACACACCGATGATGATTCCAAGCAGAGTCAGAAAAGAACGCAGCTTATGGTTCAGAATGCTTTGCAGAGAGCTTCGGAAAGCGTCATTCAGGTGCATGGGATATCCTGACTAGAAATACTCTTTCTTACACTTGGGGCAAAGCTTGTATTCACCGTTGGTCTTGCTGTATTTCTCCACCAGAAAGGGATTCCCGCATTCCTGGCAGGATATGGGGACAGGTTTGTCATTGGATATCCACTTGCAGACAGGATAGGTCGAGCAGGAATAGAAGGGTTTACCCTTTTTGGAACTGCGCTTTACTACTTCCCCTTGCCGCATTCGGGACAGGTCACACCCAGTCCGATGGAGCGTGAGTATTTGCATTTGGGATAGGTCGAGCAGGCGATGAATTCGCCAAACCTGCCCTTGCGCAGAAGCAGGGGATTGCCGCATTGGGGGCACTTTTCCTCAAGCTGGGTGGGAACTTCAATAACTATCTTGCCGTCTTTATCGCGGGAAAAGCTTTTGCGGTTCTTGCATTCTGGATATCGGTTGCAGACCAGATATTGTTTTTTATTAGCCCACTTGATTACCATCGTGCCTTCGCCGCATTTATCGCAGGCGATATCTGTCACTTCTTGCAGGTCTTTCTTCTCCTGCTTGATGTCCACCTTGTCGATGAGCTTGTTAAGCAGGTCGTAATACTGCTTCACCAGCTTGTGCCATACTACTTTGCCATATTCCACCTCATCCAGGTTGGTCTCCATTTCGGCAGTGAATTTAACGTTGAATATAGAGTCGAAACGGTCGACCAGAAAACGGTTTACCTGCATACCAAGGTCTGTGGGCAGGAAGGATTTCTTCTCCATCGCCACGTATTTTCTCACCTTGATTGTGGTGATTATTGAAGCATAGGTGCTGGGTCTGCCGATGCCCTTGGCTTCCAGTTCCTTGATGAGTGAAGCTTCTGTATATCTTGAGGGAGGAGTCGTTAAATGTTGGGAGGGCAGGAACGGTTCATAAATGAGTTCATCCTGAGGCTGATAACCCGGATTGATCTTTTCACCGGAGGGGAAGGAATAATAAGTCCAGGCTTTAAGGAATCCTTCTTCGGCTACTTCGCTTCCGGAAGCGGAAAAGACTGCTTCACCAATGCCAACCTTTACTTCTGTCTGTTTCAGCTTGAGCGGTTTCATCTGGGTGGCGACAAATCTCTGCCAGATAAGAGTATAAAGCCGGAGCTGGTCCTTGGAAAGATAAGAGGCAACGCTTTCCGGTGTCTTGAACGGGTCAGTGGGACGGATAGCTTCGTGGGCATCCTGGGCGTTATTCTTATTCTTATAATGACGGATGGTCTTATGCACCTGGTCTTTGCCAAAACGTTCTTCAATCAGATTGCGGCAGGCATAGTTTGCTTCTTCGGCAATTCTCAGAGAATCTGTTCTCATGTAGGTGATCAGACCACTGCGTTCCCCACCCAGATCAACGCCTTCATAGAGTTCCTGAGCAACTTGCATGGTCTTGCTGGCTGCCATATTCAGGAAGCGGGATGCGTCCTGTTGCAGAGTGCTGGTAATGAAAGCCGGATATGGCTCCACACTGCGCTGTCCATCCTTGCGTTCGAGCAGAGTAGCCATTTTTTCATTGATGGCTTTGATAATCTTAGCTGCCTGTTCCTCGTTTGCAATATCTGCTTTTTTGCCTTTCCAGCTATCCAGCACACCTTTGAAAGCAGGCAGTTTGCCTTTATGAAAACTTGTCTCTATACGCCAGAATTCCTTGGGAACAAAGCTCGTGATTTCTGCTTCTCTCTCGCAAATCAATCTGAGTGCTACTGACTGCACTCTGCCTGCGCTCAGGTCTTTGGATATAATACGCCACAACAGAGGACTGATGAGATAACCGACAAACCTATCCAGGACTCGCCTTGCCTGCTGGGCATCAACTTTTTGCATATCAATGGCACCCGGATGTGAGATGGAATCCCGGATTGCATTGCGGGTGATTTCATTAAAGACAATCCGGTGCACGGGTTTATCCCCAATTTCTTTCTTCAGGACTTGTTGCAGATGCCAGGCAATGGCTTCTCCTTCCCTGTCATGGTCACTTGCCAGATAGACTGAATCAGCTTTGCCGACTGCTTCTTTCAGAGCTTCAATGACTTTCTTTTTCTTCTGGTCAATCAGATATTTGGGATTGAAATCCTTGTTGATATCGATGCCCATTTCCTTGGAAGGAAGGTCTCTGATGTGACCCATGGAGGCTTTCACATCAAACTTATGGTCGAGGAATTTGCTGATTGTGTTCGCTTTTGCGGGTGATTCGACTATGATTATTCCTTTTGGCATTCTATCTCCGTGCTATCCTTTAATCCTCTCCGAGGAATTCCATTTTGCCGCAGCATTTTTTATACTTTTTCCCACTGCCGCAGGGACAGGGGTCGTTTCTACCCACTTTAGGCTGGACCGAGACAGGTCTTTGTTTGGGAGCATCGCCCATAGCTTCGGGTGGCATGGGGTGTTCCATTGCATTTTGTTCCATCATTTCCTGAGCATGCAGATAAGCGTTGAGTTCAGAGTGGCTCATATTGGCATTCTGCAGCATGCTCTGCAGTTGTTCTCTGGAGAGGATATAGGTGGTAAAGACTTTCTTGGCAACATTTTCCTGGATACGCGTAATCAGGCTCTGAAACAGGTCAAATGATTCTTTCTTATATTCTATCAGAGGATCTTTATTGGCGTAGGAGCGCAGATAGATGCCGTCCTTGAGCAGATCCATCTCATGCAGATGGTCTCTCCACTCGGAATCAACCACTTCCAGCAGGGAACGGCGCTCGATATCGCGCATCATTTCCTCGCCCACCCTTTTTTCTTTCTCGGCATAGGCTTTGAGGGCAATCTCCTGCAGTTCGTCTGTCAGGATGGACTTGGTCATGTGGTCGCTTTGCAGTTGTTCTGGGGTGATGATAACGTTGAAGCCGGTTTTAAACCAGTGACAGATGCGCTCCAGATTCCAGTCCTCTGGATAGGTTTGTTCGGGAATGGTTTGCTGCACAAGGTTCTGGACTGTATCCTCGACCATTTCCAGAATCTCGTTTTTCATGCTGTAGCCTTTGAGCACACTGCGCCTGTAGGAATAAATCACTTCCCTTTGCTGGTTCATGACCTCGTCATACTTTATCAGGTTTTTACGGATTTCAAAGTTATGCTCTTCCACCCTTTTTTGAGCACGTTCCACAGCTTTAGTCATCCAGGGATGGCGGATGGCGTCTCCGGGTTTGATACCCATCTTGATCATCATTGGAGCCATGCGGTCAGATCCGAACAAACGCATCAAATCATCTTCCAGAGACAGATAGAATCGGCTGGTGCCGGGATCGCCCTGGCGTCCTGCACGACCTCTCAACTGCCGGTCGATACGTCTGCTTTCGTGGCGTTCGCTGCCGATTACGTGCAATCCGTCCAGCGGCAAGCCATAAGGATTATCATCCGTTACGTTTCTGCTGAGCCCCCTGTATTCTTCCGAGGCTTGGGAGACTACTCCCTTACCCAGTTTGATGTCTGTTCCGCGACCTGCCATATTGGTTGCGATGGTTACTGCTCCGGGATGACCAGCGTCTGAGATGATTTCCGCTTCCTTTTCGTGGTATTTGGCATTTAGAACGTTGTGGGGAATTCCCTTGCGTCTCAGCAGGCGGCTGATGACTTCTGATACTTCCACACTGACTGTGCCGACCAGCACAGGTTTTTTCTTCTCGTGCCAGAAGGCGATTTCGTCTATAATAGCTTGGTATTTTTCATTTTTGGTCAGATAAATCACATCGTCGTGGTCGATTCTGGTAACGGGAACATTGGTGGGGATTGCCATCACGCCCAGTTTATAAATTTCCAGGAATTCACCTTCTTCAGTGATGGCGGTTCCTGTCATACCAGCCAGTTTCTCATACATGCGGAAGTAGTTTTGCAGAGTGACAGTGGCAAGGGTTTGCGTTCCTGCCTCGATGGTGACGTTTTCCTTGGCTTCCAGTGCCTGGTGTAGACCGTCCGAAAATCTTCTGCCCGGCATCTGGCGACCAGTGAATTCATCCACGATGACCACTTTATTATCAAGGATTACATATTCTACATTGTTTTCAAAGAGGGAATAGGCTCGCAGCAACTGATTGATGTTGTGCAGCCTTTCGCTCTTGTCCATGAAAGCGCTGGTTATCTTTTCCTTTTTTGCTCCCTTTTGTTCAGGAGAAAGGTTTTCCTCGGCATCCACCTCTGCCAGCAGCTCATCCAGGCTTTCCACCAGGAAAAGGTCCTTATCAGCCTTGGAAAGGTATTCACGTCCCTTGTCTGTAAGGTCAACGCTGTTCTGCTTTTCTTCCACCACGTAAAAGAGTTCGCCGTCGAGCACATGCAGTTTCTTGTCTCTCAGGTATGACCCTTCTGTATCAAGCACCAGTTTCTTGAGTTCGCCTTCCTGCATCAGTTTGGTGAAAGCTTTGTTTTTGGGAGCGGCGCGCTGCACCAGTAGCAGGTTTTTGCCCAAACGTTCCAAATCCGGATTTTGATTATTATCATCGATATCCTGTCTGATATCGCTCATAAGCCGCTGCACCAGAGCATTCTGCATGGAAACAATCTGCTGGATGGCAGGTTTTAGTTCGTGATAGAAGTTTTTGTCTTGGGCAATGGCACCGCTGATGATTAGTGGAGTTCTGGCTTCGTCAATCAGGATACTGTCCACTTCGTCCACGATGGCATAATAGAAATCCCGCTGCACCAGCTGGTCAGAACTCACTGCCATGTTATCGCGCAGGTAGTCAAAGCCGTATTCGCTGTTCATACCATAGGTGATATCACAGGCATAGGCTTCTTTGCGTTCGTCAAAATCCAGTCCGGTAGTAATGCAGCCCACGGTCAGACCATGAAAATTGTAAACAGGTCCCATCCATTCGGAGTCGCGCCTGGCGAGGTAATCATTCACGGTCACCAGGTGCACACCTCTGCCCACCAACGCATTGAGGAAAAGCGGAAGCACAGCCACCAGAGTTTTGCCTTCACCGGTTGCCATTTCTGCAATCTTGCCCTCATGCAGAGCGATACCGCCGATGAGCTGAACGTCAAAGGGCACCATGTTCCATTCAACTTCGTGCCCGCGCACGTCATATTTATGTCCCAGCAACCTTCTGCAGGTGTCTTTGATTATGGCGTAAACTTCCGGCAGATAGTCATCCAGAGTCGATTTGGTCAGGTTTTTCAATTCTTTTTTGGTGCGGTCGATGTCATTATCCAGGCGTGCCCGTTCCACTTCGTCAGGTTCTTCCCGGTAACGAAGCCCCAGGTCAGCCAGCTCATCCCGCAAAGGTTTAAGCTTTTCGCCGATTTCGACCTTTATCTGTGCTATGCGCTCACGCAACTGCTCATCGGAATATTGAGCCAATCCCTCATAGATTTCATTGATTTCGTCCACAACAGGGGTGTATTTATTGATTTCCTTGGCGGATTTATCTCCGAACAGGGAACGCAGAATCTTCTCGAGCATAATGTATCCTTATGTTTTATGATAATTTAAGCTAATCAAATCACCAAAATAAAAAGGGGGATGGTGTCAAATGAAAATAATGGCAGGGATTTTTGTCAAACAAGTAATTTCAGAAACAGATAGAGATTTTATGAGGTGGTCTTCCTGCTTAAACGGTCGGAGGGGTTATCGAGGGCTTACCCCTCGAAGACCCCTCTCTGACCCCTCGCTGCAAGCGTTATTTGAAATAGTATTGGTTTCCGTAAACAGACCAGTCGCCGTGGTCATAGATAAAATAGCTGCAGTCGCCATGGGCGGAAGGTTCATTCGAATAGACGGTCTCATATTCCTTCATAAGTTTCATTGTGAATGAAACATACGCGTCTTCATCATCAATCACGACCTGCACATTCTCAAAATCAAGCAAAAGGAATTCTGCCATACGGTCCAGCCAGAGTTCGCGCACCTGCCAGCGGTTCATGCCGTCATGCAGATATTCGGGATGGATATAGCGCATCATAGCGTCAATATCATGTTCGTTAAAAGCGCGTTCCATATAGTTGAGAATATCGCGAATGCGGGATTCGTTGTAATAAGGAGAAGTCGTTACAGGACAGCCTGTAAGCAGTAAAGCAAGCAGCATCAGCGCTGCCACCAGATATCTGAACTTTCTTTGCATAAACGGTTCCTCTTTCCTAATTACAGGCTATGGGAGAAATAACTGCACGGCAGTTTCGATGTGCCAGGTCTGGGGAAACATATCAAAAGGCTGGATGGATTGGACTTCATAGCCCATCGCCATAAGCTGGCGAATATCCCTTTCCAGAGTCATGGGATGACAACTGACATAGATTACCTGCGGGATTTTGTGCTCTGCAATCGCCTGCAGGACAGATGCTTCCGCACCTTTGCGGGGAGGGTCGAGCACCACTGCCGAAAAACTGTACTGCTTCATCAAATCCGGCAGCAGGTCTTCCACCCTGCCCAAGTGAAAATAAGCGTTGGTCAGGTGATTGCTGTCGCGGTTGGCTTCGGCATCTTTGAATGCTTCAGCAACTTCCTCCACGCCATGTAGTTCCGTCACCTTGTCGGCAATGCACAGTCCGATGCTGCCAATCCCGCAATAGGCATCCAGGACCACGTCTTGAGGCTGTAAAAGGTTACGCACATGCTGGTAGAGCTTTTCAGCCGTGCCGTGATTGACTTGGAAAAAGCTCTTATAATGCACCCGGAATTGTATCCCACCAAGTCTATCATTCAAAAAAGCTACGCCAAAAAGCTGCTTGTCTTCGTCACCAAGGATGACATTGCCGGCACTTCTGTTTATGTTTTGCACGATCCCTTTAATCTGTGGGAAGCGTGAGGTCAGTGTCCTGATTAGCTGATTTGTGAAAGGAAATTTGCTGCCTTTGGTGACCAGGATAACGAGGATTTCATCACCTGCTTGGTTGGAGCGGATGCCCACGTGGCGCAGGATTCCCTTGCCGGTGACTTCATTGTATGGTTCCAGCTTCACTTTGTGGGCGAAGGCTTTGATTTCATCAAGAATGACGTCCATGACCTCAGGTTGGAGCAGGCAGCTTTTGTGGGGAACGACATGGTGGCTGTAACGCTCAAACATGCCGAAATATAAACCTTCGGGACCATTTCCGGCAGGCAGGAAGCTCTTGTTGCGGTAATGCTGGGGATGGGGTGATGCAATTGTGTTCCTGACTTTTCTGCTGAGTTTGAGCGGCTCGAACACCTGTTTTATCAGTTCCGTCTTCCATTCCAACTGGAGTTTATAAGGAGCCATCAGCCAATCGCATCCCCCGCAGGCGTTATCTCCGCCAAAAGCGTCGCAGGCAGGCAGGACACTCTCTTCTGATGCATCAACATACTCGGCTACACTGCCAAAGATAACGTCCTTCTTTTCCAGCAGGACTTTTACATCCACACAGTCACCCGGCATGGTAAAGGGCACAAATACTGCCTTGCCCTCGGCAAAACCCAGTCCATAACCGTGCATGGCTATCTTTTCAATGTTGAGAAACGGAATTATCCTGCTCATTTGAATCTTGCTTGTTCTATATGTGTTGCGTCTTTATCGTGTTGTTCAGATTCGTCTACAGCGCTTTCAGAATCGCCAGCAACCGCAGTTTCCAGACCATCCAGGCAGCTTCATAAACAATATGCTTTGACATCTTGGAATGTCCATCCACCCTTTCTGTAAAGACGATGCTGATTTCCTTGAGCTTAAAGCCTTTAATCCAGGCTTTGTAGTTCATTTCAATCTGGAAGGAATAGCCCTCGGAATGGATATTATCCAAATCTATCTTTTCCAGCACTCTGCGGTGGAAGCACTTGAATCCGCCGGTTGGGTCTTTGATAGGCATACCTGTAATCACCCGCACATATTTGGAGGCAAAATAACTTATCATCAGCCGTTCAATCGGCCAGTTGATTATATTGATGCCGTTACAGTAGCGGCTGCCGATGACCAGGTCATTGGTCTGGGCAGCTTCCAGCAGTCTTGGGATGTCGTTTGGATTGTGAGAGAAATCGGCATCCATTTCCAGGATATATTCATATCCCTTTTGCAGGGCATATTTAAAACCCGTAACATAAGCAGAACCCAGCCCCAACTTGCCGGCTCTTTTGATTATATGCAGACGCGGCTCAGACAGCATCAGACCATCGACAATGGCACCTGTTCCGTCGGGTGAGTTATCGTCAATAATCAGTAGCTCGATGGTGTCATTCTGCTGCATGACTGCCTTCACGAGCTTTTCGATATTCTCTTTTTCGTTGTAGGTGGGTGTTATCACCAAGGCTTTCATAATATTCGCTCCGAATTTCCTTTTATGTGTCTGCCTGTTTCAGTCAAGCTAATGTTGCACGACTACTTATCCAGATTGTTTTTGAGCAGTTGTGCCTGCACCACTTCGCCTACAGGACGGGCAGGACTGCCCAGGTAGATGGTTTCATTGCGGACGTCTTTAGTCACGACAGAGGCGGCAGCCACCATGCCGTCTTCATTGATGGTTTTGCCGGGCAGGATGGTGGAATTGACGCCGATGCGTCCTCCTGTCTTGATGGTAACGCCTTTGAAGTGGTTAAAGCGCTCTTTATCTCTGCCCATGTAGTTGTCATTGCTGGTTGCCACACAAGGTGCCACGAAGCAATAGTCTTCCACATTCGAATAGGCTGTGATATAGCAGTTCGTCTCAAATTTATTCCGGTTGCCGATGGTGCAATAGTTCTCTATCGTGACATTTCTGCCGATGATATTGAGTTCGCCGATGGTGACGTTTTCCCGGAGGGTTGCCAAATCTGCTATCAGATTGCGCTGACCGATAGTGCACTGGGCATAAATGATAACGTTCGCACCAATCTGGCAGTTGTCACCAATCACGGCAGGCTGCATTTCCACAGGCGGTTTGAAGATACTGCGCGGGGAGGAGAGCGGTTTCTTGCCGATAATGGTATTGGCGTCGATGCGCACATTGCTGCCGATTTGGCTGTCTGCGTGGATTACCACGTTGTGTCCGATCTGGCAGTTGTCTCCCAGGCTGACGTTATCTTCGATGATGACGTTAAAGCCCAGGCTGACATTTTGTCCGAGCGTTGCTGTCTCTGCTATATGCTGATTCATACTTCCTCCGGAAACGAAACTGAAATAAAGATTTTGGGGGGTTGCTTTTATGACAAGAAAAATCTTTGACACAATTCAGCACCTGACATATTATAGCTCTCAAAGCGGTGGAATGGTGTCGCATCTTCTTGCTTGGATTTATTCCCTGCCGCAAAGGAGTCAGTATCATGAGACCCATTTGGTTCTTCTATGCAATCTTGGGCATTATCTTTACAGCCTTGGTCTATCTTGTTTCGCTGGGTGAATTTAACTGGTGGTATCTCGTTTACTATATTATTCTCGCTTTTCTCGGATTAATGGCGATTTACTATCCCCAGCCCCGCTGGTCATTTATTGTTGGTGTCATCCTCGGTTTGGGTGCGCTCATTTTTCTTTATAAATTCGGTTACCTGACCTATGAAACGCGGTTGTTCTTTCTGCAGAGGTATATTGCTCCTGTAATCTAAGCGCCGGATATTGATGCAGAATCTGATAGACAAATTTGTCGAAAACCTCCGTCTGGAAGGGAAATCCGCCAACACCCAATATGGTTACAGGCTTGACCTTGACCAATTGCACACCTTCCTCAAACCTTTTTTCCCGGAGGAAAAGGTCATTCCCGGTGACATTACGCTCCTGATGCTGAGGGATTGGCTGCGCAGTCTGCATGACAAACATGACAAAAACCGTTCCCTGGCGCGAAAGACCGCTTCCATCAAGATGTTTTTCCGCTATCTCAAACGTCAGGGTCTGATTTCTAAAAATCCCTCCGACAAACTTGATACTCCCCGCTTTGAAAAACCCCTGCCCAAGTTTTTCACCCATGAGGAAATCAACCTGCTGCTCAATATCCCCGAAGCTGATGATAAATTCGGCATCCGCAACCGCGCTATCTTTGAGCTGATTTATTCCTCCGGATTACGCATCGGTGAAGTCTGCAGCATCCTTATGCGCGATCTCGATAAGCAAAATCTCCTACTACGAGTGAAAGGCAAAGGCAATAAGGAACGCATTGTCCCCGTCAGCCGTCCCGCTCTGGCAGCCATTTCAGCCTGGCTCAAGGTGCGCCCAGCCCTCGACCCTGATAATCAGGTGGACCAGCTCTTCATCACCCGCACCGGTAAACCCTTTGACAATCAGCAGCTTAATCTCATCCTGCAGCGCTATATCAGGCTCATCGCTGTCCAGAAAGGCTATTCCCCTCACACCATCCGCCACACTTTTGCCACTCATCTGCTCCAAAACGGCGCTGACCTCCGCGCCATCCAGCAACTGCTTGGTCACGCAAATCTTTCCACCACCGAAATCTACACCCACGTCACTCTCGAAGATATCAAAACCGCCTATCACAAAGCCCATCCCCGCGCCAAAGACAAATAAACCCAATATCTCCTTGATATC
>DAHVPA010000002.1 GCA_027318525.1 Candidatus Cloacimonadota bacterium
GGTCACTCCATCCCTGAAAGTGCAGTAACGGAAGCTGTTGTTGGGGTCGACGCTAGCACCGCTGAGAATCTGGACACCATTGGCATTCATATTTTTGAAGGTGCAGTATTCGGCGGCAATCATAGCACCGCTGTTGATCTGGTAGGTGATGTAGCTGCTGATTGAACCGATCTGAGCCGGAGTGGACTGGTCACCGATGCATTGCAGGACTCCGTCGCTGTTCACAGCCAAAGTCTGGGAACCGGCAAGCTGGAGATAGGCACCGCTATCGACTTCCAGGATGCCGTTGCGTCCGATGCTCACTCCTCTGTTTACTTTCAGATTATTGTGGTTGAGGTCAAATCTGCCGGAGCTGCAACTGACTGCTCCATTGCACTGGATAGGAGTGGAATCAAGTCTGGCGCCGGTCGGACTGTTGATATACAGGTCGTAGAAATTATTGCCGGCAGCCATGATAATGGATGATGGCTGACCGGAAGGATGAGCGACGACGGTGATGCGTCCGGTGGTGGGAGTAAAGGAGGAAGCAGTGGGGATTTCGATTCCGGCGCAGCTAATCCGGTAGTTGGTATTGGCAAAGGTAAGCCCGGTGCCGAAGATTAGCTTGTGGTTGACGGCGTTGAAAGCTCCAGTGCCCAAAGTCAGGTTTCCGGTCAAGGTTGTGCTATAAGGCGCAGTAGCGTCAAACCATCTGAAGATACCACCCGTCATGACCAGAACCGAAGCAGCAGAAAAGACAGGGTAGCCGGTGATATCCACGGTCTGGGCATAGGTATTGAGTCTGCCGTTTAGAGTGAGGTTTCCTCCAATACTGAGTCCGGCATTTGCCAGGTCAAAGGTATTGCCGGAATTGACAGTAAGACTTCCATTCAGGACAAGAGGTGAAATGCTTCCGGAAACTATGGTCAAAGAATCCGTTCCGCTGATGCCTGCAGCAACCAGCTCACCCAATTGGGTTCCCGCAGCCATGATATTAAGGGTGGCATCTGCTCCCTGCATGGACAAAGTGGCAGCTGCAGGATAACTCACAGTTGCGCCACTCTGGACAATGAAGCTGTTCTGACATTTGGTGTTGCCATCCGTAATCGCAGTTATAGAGCCGCTGTAATAAGTCAGATTGCCTGATACATTGAGCTGGGAAGATGCAGAACTGCAAGCCAGAGTGCCGTAAACATCCAGGTTTCCGTTCACAGTGCAGGTTCCCGTGCCCAGATTCAAGATGCCGGCTTGAATGGTCAGGTTGTTGCTGAAGGAGACATTTCCGGTCAGGCTGACATTATAAGAGCGGCTATATGACTTGTTTACGATAAGATAGGGGAATGGGCTTCCTGCCGCGGAAAAGACATTGGCGTCGGAGTCTTTGTATAATTCAATGGTTGTATTTCCCCAATCGATTGTGCGGTAGATGCGGACATCCTTGGCAATACGGATGATGCCCCCCGTAATATTGGTGGTGATGGCATATCCTGTCCCCAGCAGGTTTAGACCATTATCCGTAAAGTTAAGGCTGCCACCGGAAAGGGTCAAGCTCATGGGAGCAGTATTTGCCCAGGTGCTGCCATTGCTGTCACCACCTGTTATGTTGAAGTTCCCTGTGGTAATATTCAGGCTGGCATTAATATTAATCGTCATTACAGAGCTGAAATTGAGGCTGAGCTCACCTCCATTCAGGTTGTAAGTGCCGGTGATATTGCTGACCTGAGCGCCGGCAGTCAGGCTGCCTCCATTGACTTCAACGGTTCCGGACATCAGGTTATACAAAGAGGCAACGACAGAGCTGCTTTGAGGCACAATGAATTTGCCGGAGGATTTATTGATATAGAGCTTATAGAAATTCGTGTTGTAGCAATTCTGATCCGTAGCACCGGAGAATGTCACAGTTGACCCGGAATAGATACAGTCATCAGGAGATTCACTGACCCAGGATTTACCTATGGTGATGTTCTTGTTCCTGATATTGATAGTGCCGTCTGCATAATCGAGGGTGCCATTAATAACAGCGTCGCTCTGGAACATGACAGCGCACCCGTTCCGGACAATCACATTATTAAGATAGCTGTTCGAACCCAGTGAGATAAAAGCCATGGGATCCCTGAGAGTAAGGATTCCGCCATTCATCTGAAGATTACCTTCGCAGGTGAGGTATTCGTCATTAACATAGTAGTAGATACCAGGCTGAGTGATTAAGGTGGCTGTGGGTGCGACTGTGGTGCTCATATCCACGATAAAATATCCATTCGTAGGCACGCTGAGATAAGCGGTGGCATTGGTCTTCTCAATTTCCAGGTTATAGACTGAAACACTCTGGCTATTGGAGAGGATGTTTGATGCGGCAGAGCCGGAAAATTCCAGAGTCCCTTGAAAAACAAACTCTACGGGATGATTTATTGTAAGGTCACCTTTTATGGAAATCTTCTTTGTTCCGTTTCCGGTCATCACGGCACTGCTGTTTAGAACCAGGTTTCCGTCTACTGTCAAAACGCATTCACTTGAACTCATATTAAGGGTGCCGTCAATTGTTGCGTTACCCGATACATTAAGATTGCCCAACTGGAACATCAGTGACGTCCCGCTTTCCATAGTAAAATTATTACAAGTGCCGGTGATTCCCATCAGCTTTGGCATATTGGGGACACCAACAGGTATCAGCACGTCTTTGGCAGCGTCGGGAATCCAGCCATTGCGCCAATTGGATGCCACAGACCAGATGACCGAAGTGGTTCCCACCCATTTACTCAGGTTGGTGGGGAATACAGTTCTGGACAATTGGAAATTATCCAGGTAGATATTGTTTCCTCCCCCTCCTGAGGTTGCTTTGAACACGATAAAATAAAAGCCCGGCAGAGCAGGATTGAGGTTGCATTTATACTGATACCAACCGCTGGAAGTAACTGCAGGTGGCTGTGTGGCTGAACGGTAGATGGTAAAAAGTGATACAGGTGAGCCTGATAAGGAAGGGGCTGAATTGAGATATACCTCTACCTTATCCAGAGCTTCTGGTAGTTCGCTATCCCGATACATCCAGAAGGATAGGTTGTAATCGTAAGTTTCATAGTTGGTTAGGTCGATTCTGGGTGTGGCCATCAGGGCGAAATCATAGGCAGCAGCAGAATGTGCAGCATATTTGAGCATCCTGATTCCGGACTGTGGTTGAGCACTTGGGAACGAGGAGCTGGTCGTGTGGGTAAAACCTGCTGAGCCTGTAACAATACGAGTAAACCAATACATAGGCGGGCAATCTGTGACATCGAATTCCTGGATATAGGGATTGGTGGTGAAGTCTATGATTGCACCGGCAGGAGTTCCCAGAGTAAAGGTAATTGTTGAGCCGGCAGAGCCGATGGAATTGATGGATATTCCTCCGGGTGTGCCATCACTCAGAAATGGCGATGGATTTGTCGTGTCGTCAATATAAGTCCTGCCCGATTCCATGCTGAAATGTGCAAGGCTGGGGATGCCTTCAATCGTTACAGAACCATTGGGACGGTATACATATACCTCATCCGGAGGACCATCGGCATTGCCGTTACCGCAGGTTGTATTGATTCTCCAGACCAGTAGCCCTGACCCTGGAATGCTGTTTTCAAAAGCTCCGGTTTTTCGTCGGTATTCCACCAGATAGTATTCACTGGTGGAGTAAGGTGAGAGGAGCCGGTAAGCGCTTTTATGAGTGCCGGACGGATTGAGGGTATAAAGCTGCTGCACTGTTATGATGGGAATTTCTGCCTCTGTAATCCAGCCGGCGTATTTCCATTTCATGAAAGCACTCATATGCTGTGGTGGGTTGCTATCCGCGTCCATGATGTCCCAGGTTGAAGCAGGCGAATAGGTGGAATTATCAGCATAATGATAAAGGTCTGGTGCACCCAGAGTATGGAAGAATTCATGTGCAAGTACACCAACGTTGTTTCCCGTCAGATGGTTCTGCACCTGAAGATTATAATCCAGAACCTGTTTCCCGTTGATATAGACTTCGGTCCACCAGTATCCCGTGCGGTGCGGCCAGAGCAGAGTTGCCCAGGCAGTTGTGCCACCTGCAACGATATATGTAACATTATCCACACAACCATCGTCATCTCCATCAATATCCAGACCGGCAGGAATTGATGCCGATACGCCATTGGTGGCTGCTGCCAGCAGGGCTTCTTCCCTTTCCCTGCAGATTGTGGAATTCTCATAGCCGATTGTGTTAAAGACCGAGTCATATGGACAATAATATCCGCGGGGATGTGAATCCTGCCAGCTTACGACCATTCCTCCCGCAGCAGCGGGATAGAAGGTGGAATTTACTGTCAGAGCATTGTAAGAGGTTTCCAGAAAGTAATTCTTCATTGAGCCCGCATCCGTATTATGCCATCCGTCATACAGACTTATGGGCTGGTTGTATTCATCCTGTCCGGCAAAACGGATAAAGATAACGATATTGTTGAGGGTGCCTGAGTGCGGAGCTCTGCCGGGAGTATCAAAGGCGGTAAGTTCCGCCCGTCTTTCTTTGTAAAGACGTTCAGAAATATTAATGCCGGGTGTCAGGATTGAGCGTCTGGCATCATCCCTGCCCACTACCAAGGCACCGGCTTTTACATCCTCACCTTCCTTTTCCGCATAGGTGTAATATCCGGTCTTGGGATTGCGGATGATGGTGTACCCGTCTTTATCGTGCAGCCAGTTGTGATATTCGTCTCCGCTGGCAAGGCATTCGATGGACTTTCCGTCCGGCTGGGTGATGGTGTAGGGCATTGCTCTGACATAGGATGCGGAAAGGGATTGCACACATAACAATCCGGCTGTCACCGCGATAAGCAGAAATAAAAATTGTCTGGCAATATTGATAGCTCTTGGCATAAATACTCCTGTTGTCTTTTTCTGTTTGTTCAGAAGTTTGGGGATTGGTTTTTGGAAAAAAGTTAACAGCTTGTGGGCAACTACCAAGGGGAATTCCTTGCCCGTTTGAATTTTCTAAGTTACTATGATATCTATAATATACACATACAACTAAATTCGCTGCGGGGTTTCATTCAGATTTAATATAACCTAATCTAAGAGAATTTTTCCTGTCAAGTAAAAATATCATAACCTGACCGATAAACCCTCAATTGTAAACGCAATTCCTACCCGCCGGGTGTGATTTTCCACCTTCCGGGTTGCTCTTTCCTTATCCTCTTCCATAATTGCTGCGAGGGGTTATCGAGGGCTTTCCCCACGAAGACCCCTCGGTGATCCCTCCGGTCAATTGAGGTTATTCATATTCCGTAATGGTTAAATCCTGATTGCTTCCTGCATAATACCTAACTCCCCATTCAGCTATGGATTAACCTCAGATAAAGCCAATCCTGCCCTGATCTGAGCTTGATCTCTGACTCAGAGGTGGATTGGGCAAAAGGAAAAGATTGACAGATTACAAAACCATCAAAAATAATGATTGTAATAGCTTCGATGTGGGAGGATGTGATGAAATCATTAAAGCTTATCCTGCTGACAATTATGCTAATAGCTGCAGTATTTGCCTCAGCGCGGGAATTCCGGATTTATGGCATCGGGGAAAGCGTGAATAAGTTTTCGGAACTGGCTGCCTATGGCACCGCCGGTGAAATGATACTCTACGGCGCGCCGGATGTTCCGGCTCAATACAATGGCATCTTTTCACCTGATTTGAAAATTGTTGCCGACAAGGAGAGCATTATCCGCGCCAAGAGCCTGAGCGTTATCCAAAAGCCGCAAGCTTATGCCTTGGAAGTGTTTGACGCCTGGGTGGAAAGACTTTCCGAAGTTTTGGACGAGCCCACCGCCATCCTGGTGGAAGGAGTGCCAAGTGACCATCCGCAGGACCTGGAGACAATTCTGAAAGACTTCCAGACAGCAGGAACCAGCCTCAACGCCATCTTTCTGGGCAAAACCTCCACCAATATAGTCACCCTCAAAAGATATCCCTCCGAAGGAGCTTTCACCTACGACGTAACTGTCTATATGACGGATAAATAATATAATTACGTAGATAATCCGCCGCACCTGTAACCTCTCATCAGGCAGAGACAAATCCACTCGTAACAGCCTTTCTAGACCTGATTTTACCAGCTTCTACCACTCCACACCCATATTTCAAATGTCACGCTTCTGCCTTCCCCCAAAAACCTGCAATTGATTCAGCTTATACTTTTTGCCGGATTCTATACATATAAGAGATGACATGTATAGAAAAAGGCAGTTTTCACTACATATTTTTCTTGACAGGATAAAGGCATTTAGTTAATTGGTTAAATATCGAAAGGAGATAACATGGCACAGGATGATGTTTTCAAGGCGCTGGCTGATGCCAACCGCCGCAAAATCCTCAGGCTTCTGGCTAAAAAGGATTCCATGACGGCAGGGGAGATTTCCGACCAGTTTACGATTTCCAAACCAGCCGTCAGCGACCACCTCAAAATCCTGCGTAATGCAGGACTTATCTACGCTGAGAAGGATGGTCAGTTCATCCGCTATCAGCTCAATGCCACTGTTTTGCAGGAAATGGCGGCGCTGCTCTTTGACTTTCTGAAGATAGAGCAAAAATGATAAAGAATTACGTATTACTGATAACAAAAAAGAAGATTAGACAGGTTGCCGACTCGGGTCGTAACCACGGGAGAAAAAAATGAGATTACACAAATTCTTTCTGATTGCCATCATCGTGCTGGTGCTTGAACTGGCGGGAGTTCTTTACCTTGGATTGAGCCTGCCTGCCGATACCAGGATACCAATTCACTGGAACATCCATAATGAAATCGACGGATATGCTTCACGCAATACGGCGGTCTTTCCTTTCTGGCTGTTCAATGTCGCCATTTTTCTTTTGATGGTGTTTTCGGCGGAGCTTTCACCCGTCTTCAAGCAGAACAGGGAACGCTATGATGCAGTGATTCCGCCCCTGACGCTGATTTTGGTCGTGTTCTTTGCCCTGTTGCATATCTATATGCTGCTGTTGGGCAAATATCCCTGGCTGGAGCAAAAGGTGCAAGGTATCTATATCCTGATTGGAGCAATGTTTATCTGCATCGGGAATATCCTGCCCAAACTGCCCCGCAATTACATTGCCGGCATCAAAACTCCCTGGACCATCTATTCCGACGAAATCTGGAGAAAGACTTCCCGGCTGGGAGGATTCAGCTTTGTGGTTTTAGGTCTGATGATGCTGGTCAAAGGTCTGTTTCGCATCCAAGCGGGATGGTATGATGCTCTTACTCTGATTGCTCTGGCGGCAGTAGTCATATTGCCAATGGCATACTCCTTTGTGCTTTACCGCAAAGCCAAAAAAGAAGAGGTCTGATAGCAGGCTGATAAGATTAGATCGGAATCCGAACTAATCCAACTCTTGAGATTCCATCAAGAAAATAGATTGCGGGACTGGCATCTGCCGGTCCCTTCTTTCCATACAGACAGTATATCTGCTACATCAAGTCAAAACACTTTTGCAACAAAGGTCAAATGATTTACTTGACAGATTTATTCGGATAAACTTTTCTTTTGCCTGAGTCTCAAAGCTGGGAATATCTACAAGGGAGATTTTGGTCTAAGCCTGAGGAAATTCTCAGCCGAACAACTACTTTTTATGTAGAGAGGATCCTAATAATGTATAGTGAAATCCGCCAGGAAGCCAGAATGATGCTGCAGGGACTTTGGACAGAGCTGGTTCCCGTCTGGTTTATATTTGCCCTGATAACAGCCGGAGCTTCTGCTGTTTTTGATGGTTTTGGCAGCTTGATCACGATTGTGATCGGTGGACCCATAACCATGGGGATCACGAGGATTTTCCTTAAAATCTATCGCAAGGAAGCTTTTGAATTTGGGCAGATGTTTGACGGTTTCAAGGAATTCAATCGCACTTTCACAGCTTATTTGCTCATTAGTATTTACACGTTTTTGTGGGCACTGCTGCTGATTGTGCCCGGCATAATTGCAGCTTTGGGATATAGTCAGACCTTCTTTATCATGGCGGAAAATCCTAATATTTCTGCTTCCGACGCCATGCGCCAAAGCAAACAGATGATGTTCGGACACAAGACCGAGCTCTTCCTGCTGAACCTGTCCTTTATCGGCTGGGCGATTCTGGCTTCCATTCCCTTCGGCATTGGCTGGTTCTGGCTGCAAAGCTATATCTTTGCTTCTTTGACCATCTTCTACAAACGTATCAAGGGCGAAGCTGCAGTTGTTACTGAACCGGTCAACCAACCCGAACCAGTTCCGGTCGATGAGACGATAAACTGATATTGCCATAGAGACAGGCGTCTCGCCCGTATTATGGATTTGCGGGATGCTTGTTAAATATAAGGTCCGTGTTGCACGATGCATGGAGGTGTTTATGAAACACGCAGTTCTATTTCTTTGTCTGGTGGTTTTGCTTGTTGTCAGTGCCGGTTGTGGTAAAAAGACATCCGAGTCGGATAATGACACAGTGAAGAAACCCCGCTTCCTGCCTGAATCCGGGACTTATGAAGCAGGGCAGTATATGTCCATCCAGTGCGGCACGGAAGATGCCGAAATCCGCTATACGCTTGACCTGACGGAACCCACTCTGTCATCTCCGATTTACACCCAGTCCATGGTGATGCCGGATTTCTTCATCAACAATTCGAACTATGTGACCATCAAAGCCAAAGCCTTCCGCAGTGACCTTTTACCCAGTCCCACCGCAACCGCAACCTACAACCTGAATTATGAAAATACGGTGGCGACGCCCGTTTTTGACACACCGGACGGCACTTTCAATTACTCTCCCATGAGCGTCTATATCTCTTGCGCCACGCCCGGTGCCCTCATCCGTTACACACTGGACGGCAGTGAACCGGACTACACCTCCACTCCGTATAATACCAATAATTTTGTCCTGGTCAGCGGCAACCACAACATCCGTGCCAAGGCTTTCAAGGCAGGCTGGAACAGCAGTGCCGTTGCAGTCACCAACTATGTGCAGAAGATATATGAAACCGCCCGGTTCACGATGTCCTCACCGGCTCTGGATGTTGCTATAGAAGGCAATTATGCTTATGTAGCAGAAAACGGAGGCAACCTCCGCATCTATGATATCAGCGATCCGTTTGCTCCCGAGGAAACAGCTGTCCTCTTTCTGGCGCCTTTTGTCAAAGCTGTCGCTATCCAGGGCAATTATGCCTATGCCGCGACCAGCTCTACCCTCTATACGATTGATGTGAGCAACCCTTCAGCGCCTGTAATCAAGAGTTATGAGAACGGTCTCTCCGCTACTTCAGAGATTGTGCTCAGGAATAACCTTGCCTATGTGACAGACGTCTCTGGCGGCTTGAACATCTATGATGTCAGCAATCCGCTGGACATTGCCATGCTCGGCTATCTGGATACCCCCGGATATGCTTACGGCTTGTGCCTGAACGGCGATTACGCCTATGTGGCGGATGGTTATTCCGGCATTCGGATAATCAACATCAGTGACCCTGCTCATCCTGTTCTGGCAGGCACCAGGGACACCCCCGGCATGGCTGTGGATGTCACAATCAGCGGAGAAAACATCTACGTTTCCGACTTCGCCTCTGGTATGAGCATCTATACCTTCATGAGTCCCACAATGCTGGACTATAGGGGGAACTTTGCTTCTCCCGACCTCACTCTGGGTATTCAGGTGGAAGGAAATCTGGCTTTCTGTGCTGAAGGAGCCGCCGGAGTGCGTGTGATGGATATCTCAAATATCAACAATCCCCAAAGCCTTGGTTACTGCGGCACGGAAGTCGCCACTGATTTGGAAGTGGCGGGGGATTACATCTATGTGGCAGACGATATGGGAGGCTTCAGGATTATCTATTCCGGATTGTAAAAACAAGTATTAGATTATTTGAAAGCAGCATTCCTCCGCTTTGCTTCGCCCTTAATACCTTGGGTTGAAATCAGTTGAGGATAACCTTCAGATAAAGCCATAACCGGCTTTATGTGGAGGTTATTTTTTGGGTATCAGTTTGTTGTGAAAAAAGGGGTGTTTGAGCTGCGATAAGCAGCTGCTTTAGGGCTTAACAGCTTAACTGTCTATTGGTTAGCCAGTTCTTCCGCGAGGCGGATGATTTCCTCTGGCAAGCCCAGAGCTGAAGCGATTGGAATAGCGTTGCGGGGAGGTTTGATTTTGAGATTCAGGCGGATGGGTTTATAATCCAGCAACTGGTTTAGCAGGTCGAGTTGTTCTTCCAGAGAGGATTTTCCTGCTTTGGCAAGTTTATCCAAAGCTTTGGCATCAATGCCGCGGATGGCATACTGTGCAGCTTTTTCCAGGCGGGCAGGCTTGTCAAAATGAGTGGCGGCAAGGGTCAGGCAATCTCTCGAGGATAAATATTGGAGGACTGCAACAAGCAGCGCTTCACCTTCGCGGGGATTGGTGCCTCGGGCGATTTCATCAAGCAGGTAGAGGTTTTTTCCGTTTTTCTCCAGAACGGTTTTAAGCGAAACGATTTCATGTCCGAAGCTGCTCAAGTTTTCGCCGTGTTCTGCTTCCCTGTTATACCAGACCCGGTCAAACAGGCAAAGCTCCGCTTCAGCAGCAGGAAGGGGAATAGCGAGTCTGGTGAGCAGGCAAAACTGCCCCACTGTCTTGAGCACGGTGGTCTTGCCACCCATGTTGGGTCCTGTAATCACATTGATTGCTGTATTAAAACCAAGGTCGAGAGGCTGATAGCGTCTGCCGTCTGACTCAAGAGACAGTTTGAGCGGAAGATTGACAGCCTGGCGGGCAGAAAACTGTGCCTTGGCACTGATAGCAGGAAGGCAGCATTGATACCTGAGCATAAACTGCGCCTTGGCAAGGTCCCAGTCCAGTGTTTCAGCCAGGGCGGCTGTCTGGTTAAGGATACGGGCAAAGTTCTTTAGTTTTTTGCTGAGTTTGGTGATGATATCTTCTTCCAAAACGCTCAGTTTTTGCTTCAGAAGGGTGGATTGTTTGGCAAGGGAAGCAAGACGGGGCGAATCCTTGAGCCTGAAGGTGAGATTTGCGAAGTTCTCGTCGGCAAGTCGGTAATAGGCTGAGTTCTGCAAAACCTTGACTTCATTTTTCTGATGTCTGGAAACCACTATTTCGGTTTTGGGATGAGCAATTTTATCAGCACTTTGGGCAGCCTGCAGAAGGAGGTGCTGTTCCTTGCGGATTTCCTGCTGCAAATCACTCATCTGGCTCAGGTAACGGGCTAGCCTGGTGTCAAATCCGGCACTGAGAGCAAAGGCAGGGGAATTGGTCTGGTCTGGGTCGAGCAGGGCATAGAGATTATCCAGCTCGGGGAAGGGATAAACTTTGTCCAGATGAAGTTTGCGGCAAAGCTTTTGGGTAAGCCGGGCATAATGCACCAGCTTCTTGATTTCAAAGAGTTCGGAAATGAGCAGAGTTCTCTCTTCCAATGCTTTTAGCGTATGCGGTAGTCGGGGCAGCTCTGCCAGGGCGGAATGCAGTTGCTCACCTGGTTTGCGGCTCTGACCCAAAGCCTGGGCAAGCAGCTCCAAGCGCTTGTAATCACGTCTCAGCTGTGCTTCTTCACCCGGTTTGTAGCAAGGAGGATGATGCTTCAGATAATTGCCGGATTCTCCAGCCGGCTCAATCAGTTCAAGCACTGCCATTACTCCCAGACTTTCCATTATTGCTTTATCCATCTGAGTTCTCCCCTCTTTTTCTCTATGGGTTTCATTTTCACCAACACCCTTGTAGTTGTCAACCTGCACCGCTTAAAACAGCTCTTTTCCGCCGCTGACAATCAGGGAGCCATTGCTCGTCAATTCTGGTTCAAGTCCATAATTTCTGTATCTTTTCAAAGTTTCCTGATGTGGAAAGTAAAACTGATTGTTCTTGGAAGATGTAATACACACCCTGCCTGGAGAAACGGCTCTGATAAAAGCGGTCGAATTGGAACTTCTGCTGCCGTGATGAGGAGCTTTGAGAAAATCAGCATCCAGTTTTTCAGGACAGGATTCAACAAGCATTGCTTCCACATCCGAAGTTATATCTCCTGTCAGCAATGCCGAGAATCCTTGATAATCCAGACGCAGCACCAGGGAAGAGGCATTTTCATCCGGGTTGTTGTAGTGTGCGGCAGGGTGCAGAATCGATACTCTCGAGCCGGCAAAACCAAAGGACAGAGTATCAGCGGCAATTCTGACCTTGGTCTGCTTGAACAGCCCTTTCCTTTCCAGTTCATGCCAGGCAGGCAATTGTGCAGTCTGGCTGCTGACCAAAAGGTTACGCACCTGCATGGTGCTGAGAATATCTTCCAAGCCGCCGGCGTGGTCGGAATGCAGGTGGGTCAGCACCAACAAATCCAGCCGCGAAATCCTGCTGTGCTTTTGCCACAAGCCGGTCTTGGCACCGAACCAGCTGCCTTCAGGCTCATTGGCTGCATTGTAATACTGAGGTCCTGTATCCACCATCAGTGTCTGCCCATCCGGGAATTGCGCCAGTGAGCAATCACCCTGTCCGGCATTGAAGATAGTGAGGGTAAAGGGCTTGTGTTGAGGAAACTGAGACCAGGCAAAGAATGGCACAGCCAGACAGAGCAGGACATATGACAGTTTCCTGGCAGCAAGCCTATATCTGATACGGACAGCTATGGCTAAGATAATGAAAAGCATCGCCAGCAGCAGGGACAGCGGCAGATTAATCCTGTCCACGTAAAAAGGCAAACTGGCAGTCCACTGCACCAAAAGCTCAAACACCAGGCGCAAGCCTTCATAACAGGCACGCAGCCAGTTGAACAGGAAATTGCCGTCCGGAAGCAACATCAGCGTCAGGGTCAGAGGCAGCATCAGTTCTACCAGATATACTCCCAACATCGTTCCCACTATTCCGTTTAAACTGCCCCGTCCGAAATAGAAAAACATAACAGGCAGCAGCACGATTGACAGGGTCAGGGATGCCGTAAACAGATTTACCAGATAATACAAGATTTTCAGCATCTTGTGTTTCCAGAGCGGTTGCACCAGGCGTTTGAGCCGGATTTTTGGATGCAGATATATCAATCCCAAAACGCAGAAATAGGAGAGCTGCAGCCCGATGGAAAAGAGCTGGAAAGGACTGACTGCGGTTATGATGATCAGGCTCAGGCAAAGCAGTTGCAGCGATGAAACAGGTCTTTGCAGCCATTTGGCTATCACAATGAGCATAATCACGATAATCGCCCGCATGACCGGTGGCGACCACTGGCACAAAGCGGAATAAACCAGCATCAGGATAACAAAAATCACTTCTGACGTGCGTTTGGGCAGCACCATATTCAGCAAATTCACAAAGACCATGTAAAAGAAAACGACATGCATGCCGCTGATGGCAATCAGGTGAAGCAAACCTCCCTGGATTAGCTGCTGAACCCAGTCCTTGTCTTCCGTCCTGTCATTGAGCAGCAGAGCTTTGGCAAATGGCGCACCTGCTCCCAGTTTTCTTTCCAGGCTGTTCAGAAGCCGGTGCCTGATGCGCTCTGGATAAAAAGGCGAACCTTCCTTCAGTTTGCCAAGCCTATATACGGGCTGCAGCTTAATCTGAACCTTGGAACGGTTTGTCATATTGGTTGGGGATGAGGTGTCCAGGATGGGGTCGGGATGGATGGGATTGAGTTTTGCCATTGCCTCAAACGTATCGCCGGGCAGCAGGATATCCTTGCCGGACATCCATGCCTTACTGTTTGTCCTGATGCCATTTACATTCGTAATTCTGACCAGGTAAAGCATCCTTTCGGGATCGATAATCCGCAGGACCTTTCCCCTTACGGGTTGGGTAATGCTTTCTTTTTTCGCGAGGAGGGTTTGCAGAGAGTCTGGTCGGGGTAAAGTCTCAGGAAACATCCTGAGAAAGCCTGCCCACAAAAGAAGAAGGAGAAAGGCGGGAGTCCTGAACTTTACTAGCAGACTGCCGGTCAGGACAATGCCTGTAATGATGGCTATCCAGAGCAGAGAAAGCTGGAGCAAAACTGCCAGACAGATGCCGGCGCACCAGCATATAACCGGTAGCAGCAGGGGACTTGGCAAAGAGCGTTCAGCCTGCTCTGCCATTCAAATCTTACCTCAGGTCCGGTTGTAGATTCCGAGAATAAAACCAAGCACGACAGACCAGAGGGCAGCCAGACCTATCTGGAAATCAGGAGGCAGACTGAAAGTAACGGTATGGGCGGGAATCCAGAACCAGAGCAGGGAGAGCATCCCCTTGTCCAGATTGCGCCAGTTTTTATGCTTAAGCGGCAGATTGTCCAAAACACGATGAAAGATGATGAGGAAAAGTCCGAACTGGAGATTGACCAGGGCGGATTTGAAAAAGGCAAAGGTGATGCCGTCAGCAGGGACAGTGGGCAGCATCCCATGTTCCATCAGGGCATGGACAAATCCGTTGATGCCCACAAAGGCATATTTGATGCAGACAGCCAGAATGCTCCATTCCACCATCTTCCACAAGGTTTGACCCGTTGTGAAGGGATATTTGCTGCGCCGTGTGGTAATCATCCGTGAAATCACTTCGCCCAGCGTGCCCAAAACCGCAAACTGAATTACAGCGGACAAAACCGGATTGGCTTTGACAAAATCCAGATACCATTGCATACAAAAACCTCGCTTTTTATATTAAAGAACTGAGAACTAATCGTTCGTAACGAGCCTTATGTGTCAAATATCCGCTACTGCAGACGAATCAGCTTTCGGGTCAGACTATTAGCACCGCTGTTGATGCGCAGCAGATAGATGCCGTTGGGAGCCTGCTTGCCGGAATCTGACCTGCCGTCCCAACTGAAGGTGTTTACGCCCTGTGTCGCCTTGCCAGTAAAGAGGGTTTTGACCAGACTGCCTTTGAGGTTGTAGATTCTGACCTGCAAAGGAAGAGCCTTGGGCAGATTCAGGCTGAGGGAAGCGCTGTCGCTGAAAGGATTGGGCCAGACGCTGTTTATGGTTATGGTCGGTGTGGGAGAAGGCTCAGCTTCAGCCGCTGTGGTGTTGGCTTTGATGCTGACGTTTTGGGTAGAATTGGCGTTCAGGTTGACCCGGACATAGCAGACGTTGTTTTCTCCGCTTCGGTCCACCTGTTCCAATACTCCGCCTGTAACGTTGTAGCCTGCATTACCGGAAGGCATCAGAAACTTCACCAAGGAGTTTTCAAAGCTGATGTATTGGGAATTTACCAAGGTTGCATAAACGCTATCGGCATAACCGTAGTTATTGGGAATAAAGCTGATCCTTATCTGGTTGCCGCTGCTGCCGGCAGTGCAGGTGGAATAAGGCGTGAGGGTGGTTCCATTGACCCGGACTATCCTGTAAGCCCTGCCTCCGTCACAGACTGCGTCTGTCGCCAGGCTGTAGGGGTAGGAAGTGATGGAGCCGCTGTTGTAGTGGATGTGTCCCCAGAGCGACATATCCAGGTCGAGCAGGTTGAAGTTTATCTGGTCACCGAAGTCGTAATGCTGAAAGAGGACATTGGTTTCCGCCGCAGCAGAGGCAAGGTCGTTTTGCAGCCATTGCATCTGTGCCGGAGTATAACTGTTATCTCCATAAATGGCAGGCAGGTAATTGTCATAATTGTCATAGCCTTCCAGACCCACGTAATGCACGGGACCGTAATCAAAGCTGTAATCCTGCGTGTGATAAGGATAAGCGGTGGAGGTATTATCCAGCCAGCTCCAGCCGAAGTTTTTCCACCAGAATTTACGCGCACTTCCAGCAGGTGGAGAAGTACTCGGCCAGCCGCCGATATCATGGTTTCCCGCAATCATATAGACAGGCACTTCAAACTCGCCCAAGACTCTTTTGGCTTTGGTATAGACCCGCAGATTCTCAAATTCCTCAAGTTCACCCTGGTTAACCAGATCGCCGGTAATCAGGACAAATTCCGGGCGGATGATGTTGAGGTCTTTGATTACTTCCCGGAAGTCCACTGTCTCAGTGGAATCAGTGTCGTAACCGTAATCGGGATAAAAGATGTGAGTGGGCATATGGACGTCTGTGACCTGGGCAAAGTAATAGCTGGTCTTGCGGGTGGGCAGGACCTGAACGGAATGGCGGGTGCGGTCATTGATACCGCCGGATGCTGTGACCCTCAGGTCATAAAGCTCAAAGACGTTAACGGCAGGCACCTGAGCTGTAAGCTTCCATCTGGGTGGACTGGTTACATACTGGGCTTGGGTGATGGGCAGGCTGTAGCTGAGGTTCCCTTTGTAAAGCCAGGCAGCCCAACCGGTTGTATTGGTCGGGGCAACGCATTCGATGTTAAAGGTTTCACCCGGAATCACAATCGCCGGAAGATTGAGCAATGGTTTCTGGATGACGGAAAGCGTGTCAATCACCTCTCCGCCTGCAATCCCTATCGTCGCCATGCCTTGGTTGATCAGCATTACGGGTGTATTGTTAAACGAAAAGCCGGTTGCTGTCAGAGGTGAGATTCCATCTGCCAGAGTGGTGAAATTGAGTTTGAGCAAAGCGCCCTGTCCTTGCAGAATGCCATTGGTGGTGAAGCTGACGCTGAGGTTACCGGCAGCGGGAGTGACCTGGACGGTTCCTGTGGAGGAAAGTGTCCCGCTTGTGCTGAAGTTCTGATAGCTCAGGATGCCGGGGTGATAGCTTAGGTCAAAAGCATAGGATTGAAAGCCCTGCGCAAGAGTCAGATTGGAGACATTGACTACAATCTGGAGGGGGACTCCGACCAATGCCTGCAGAGTGGGCAGAGTAACCACCACACCCTGGGAATTGATGTTCAGGTCGCCGGCGGAACGCGGATTGAGGCTATGGATACCATAACCGTAGTGTCCGATGCCTTTGATGCTGTCAAACAGGACTCCCGGCGTTGTGATGGCTCCCAGGCTCTGCTGGTCAAAGAAGATATCGTTGATGGTGCAGTTTCCGCTGCCGTCTGAGACTGTCCATTCCCCATAGGAGTTCAGTCCGTTGGTTACGACTGCATCCTGCACTTCCATGAGCACGCCTTCGTATTCTTCATCATTGCTTTGAGCGGTGCTGATGATGACAGCAGGAGGGATGGGATTGCCTGAGCTGAGCAGGTTATAGGCTGTTACGGAGCGGATTTCCGTCAGACCATAGTATTCCCAGACCTGTCCGGTGATTTCAATCAGTTGCCCCGGCAAAGGTGCATGGGCGTCGTCATAGACCATCAGACCCTTCCAGGCGCCGCCTTCCGGCATGGAAATGTAATAGCCGTTGTTGCCGGCATAACCGTAAGCTGTAACAATCCCCTGAGTGGTGACATACTGCCCCGCCAGGTCGGAAGGATAGCTGCCGTTTCCGGGATTGGTCGTGTATTGTATCTCATAAATCGTCACTGCCTGCAGCACTCCGATCCAGAGACAGGCAATCAGCAGCATCGCTTTGAACAGGTTCATTGTATTCCTCTTTCAGACAATCTTGGTAAAGTAAATCCTTATATTTCAGGTGGGTGGATTTGTAAAGCAGCAATTTTTGCGCCGAACCCGACATTTCAGCCCTTGACAGATATCCAACCCCGGATAAACCATAACTTTGCAACAGGGGGAAAACATGAGCCGCAACGATACCGATATCTTCAATCTAAACGATAAAAAAGAGGACTGCGAGAAGTTTCTCAGAAATCTGGATGCTGCCGGCAAAGGTGATACCGACGCCCAGTATAACGTGGGGCATTACTATTATTACGGCATCGGTGTGAACCGGAATTATGAGCAAGCCTTCCGTTGGTTTTGGACTGCTGCTGATTCCAACCATACCGATGCGATGTTCCAACTGGGCATCATGATGCAGTCAGGACACTATGTCAGCGCTAATCCCCATGGCGCTTTTGCCCAATTCCAAAAAGCCGCCGAACTGGGTCATCCCGAATCTCAGGGTATGCTGGCAATCCTTTATGGCACAGGTGATGGAGTGGGAAAGGACCCCGTTCTGGCAAAGCAATGGATGGAAAAAGCTGCCCGGAGCGGAGATGGATTTTCCCAGATGATGCTTGGTTATGACTATCTGCATGGCAGAGGAGTGACAAGGGATTATGCCAAAGCCTTCCACTGGTTCAAATTGGCTTCCGAAAATGACGAACCGAACGTCTGGTCGGCTTTGGGGGATTGTTACAGAAAAGGTTTGGGCACTCCGCGTGACCTTGCTAAAGCTATCGAATGTTATCGGGAAGGAGCGGAACTCGGCAATGGTGAAGAGCTGCTGCGCCTGGCGCAATGCCATTTCCATGGGCTGGGCACAGAACGGGATACGACGGCTGCCCGGGAATGCTTGAAAGACATTTCAGACTGGCTGCTGCCCGAAGCCTGGTTCCTGATGGGCGAAATCTATGCCAGTGAGGACTATTCGGAACATGACGACGCCAAGGCAGCGCAATGGTATGGTAAAGCTGCTGCAGAGGACCATCCCGCCGCCTGTTACAAATATGCCCTCTGTCTGCAGCAAGGCAAGTGTGTGCCGCAGAATCCTACCTCTGCGGAAGAGTGGCTGCGTAAATCCGCAGAGCTATATTTCTCAGACCAAACTGAAAGGTTCAGGCTTGGTCTGGACTGATTAACTGCCTGCAGCCTGATTGAAGTTACTTCTGCTGCCGGTGCGGCGGAGTGGCGTCCTGAGCTGTTTGCCGCTGGAACTGAGGAAGACTTCATTTTCATAGGTTTCCTCAATCATATAGTCCTCCAGCGAGTCAAAGAAATCCAGCCCCATCGCATCCAAAGCGCTCACTATCCAGCCTGACAGCCCTGATTTGTAAATCACCAGACGCACCCGCAACCAGCGGTTCCAGGGAATCTGCGTGCCGGTTTGGGCTGTATTGGAGCCTGCACTTAAATAACTGTCTGCATAATAGATAAATGCGTTGTTGTCGCGGTCGCGGATATCGAGTCCCACATTTGCTCCCGGTCCGTTGATAACCCAGATGGCAGAACCCTGAATGGTGCCCGGGATGAAGAAAATCTCCGTATTGCCCATGATGTCCGGGTCCGGCACCAGATGTGCCACTGCATCCTGATTGGCGTCACTCACCTTGACCTGGGTGGGCTGATATTCGCAGCTTAAGATAAAAAGAATGATAAGCAAAAGAAAAAGCAATCTGGACATATCCACCTCTCCTTGACCTGAATCTTGTTTTTATTTAATATCCGCTCTGCCTTTTCTGTCAACAAGTATTCTCGGCACTAATTCCGGTTTTTGCAAGTGTTTTCTTCCTCTTTTGCCCGGAGGGGTCATCGTGGGCTAACCCCTCGATAACCCCTCGAAGACCCCTCGCAGCAGGAAAGGCTGAAATGTATGAGCAAAATCTTCCGGGCGCTTCCGAAAACAAACAGTGAACTATTGTCAAATGAGATATGTTAAACTCCAAGACCATTGGCATTAATTATTATAAAAATGCTTTCAGTGTAGATGTGTAGGTAAATTACATGATAATATAAAAAGTACTTTACCACATATCAAAAAAAATTGTTGACAAGTTTATGAAGAATAGTTAAGCAGGAATCGTCATCGTCAAGGGGGAACAAACATGGATGTTTTCGACATTTGTTTTTTTGTCTTTAAAAGCCGGAGTATGTTTATGCTGCCCGGTTTCTCCACCTCATCCCACCATCCTCACACTCACTTCACAAAAATAAGAACCACTAATCATCTGTTGAATTTGAAAACCTGATTCTGTCCCATCCCTAATTGGCAGACAGATTCCCTCCTCTGTTCGTGCTAAAAGAAGAAAGAGGAGGCTTTGTCTCTGATAATAACGCAGCTTTCCCTCCAGCCGCATAATATAGATAAGATAAATCGTATTTAGGCAACAACTTGGTTTTGATGGTTTCAAAGCAGCGTCGCAACCGTCAGCACAAGCTCCGGTTCATTATTCTGAGTCCCTTCAGGGAGAACTTCGCAAGTATAAACTTTTTATGCAAGAGAAAATCTACTAAGTTACTATTTTTTCAATGGGGGAAAAATGAGTAAACGCCTATTTTTCATTTTGTTCCTGACAGCAATGTTGGGAATTTTCGCGTCCGGTTGGGCAGCCACGCTGTCCGTTCCGGCGCAGTATGGCACCATCCAGGCAGCCATAGATGCTGCAGCAGCCGGCGATATTGTTGATATTGCAGCCGGCACATATACCGTCACTGCCGCAGTCACGGTAAACAAACAATTGACGGTTCAGGGCGCAGGCATAGGACAGACATTTGTCCAGACTGCCGCAACCACTACTGACCCGGTAAACGTTTTTGCCGTCTCAGCCAGTAATGTAACCTTGAAAAACATGACGATACAGCAGCGTAAAACCTCCAATTCCAGCGTTGAATCTGTTGTTTCCGTCACCTTTCCCTATCCCTGGAACAACAACCTCGATGCTTTCAGACTGGAGTCTTGTCGCCTGGAAACAATGGAATTTTGTATTACCATCAGAGGGCAAAACTGGACGATAACAGGCTGCCAGTTGGCTTATACCGGACCTTTGGCAAACAACCACCGCCTCATCGGCGTCTATGGTAATGCCGGTATCAGCAACATCGAGAACAACAGCTTTGAATGCTCTGTGGAAACAGCGCGGACTGTGTTTATCTATTCCACCAGTTCAGACGGCTCAGAACAGAATACAGGAACACTGAATATTTCTGGCAATACGCATACGTCAGGAGACCTGAAGCAATTCTATCTTCAGGATAACCTCAATGGCTCAGCTTTTACTTTGAAGGGGCTCAACAACACTTTCAGCGCAGTTAATGCTGATTTTGCCCTGTATGGAGTCACTCCTTTGAATCTGTTCACAGCTATCACCCTGACGGGTAACCAGACCTCCAATGCCGGAGGAAAAGGTTTGCTGGGCTTGGATGGAGGCGGACCTTTGGGCAGTGCAGGCAGCACTACCCTGACGATGGCTTCCAATACCCTGACCAATACAGCCGTAACCAAGGTTGGATGGGCAGAAGCCACCGGCAGCACGGGTGGACTGGTTGGTTACAACACTGCCGTATTTACCGACCCGAATGTCACGATATTAAATCCCAATGTCTATCAAGCCGGTAATACCTACAGCTTCACAGTGCATGCGCCGAATTCGGCTGACGGCGCTGAAGCCAAGATCTGGGGATTTTACAAGAACACCAGCAATGCCTGGGTGAGCGCTACATTCGGCACCGGCACCTTTACAGGCGGATACGCAACCGTATCCTATACGCTTCCCGCCAATTTCCTGAACAGCCTCTATTGGGAAGTTCTCGCCTATGAATCCGCCGGAAGTCAGACCAGGTCAATCCTGTGGAATCCCAATGGACCATGGGGACAGTATGATACCTATATGCTGAATGGTCAGACGATTGAAATGCAGACCTATGGGTTTGGCGATTTCAGTCTGGATATAAATTCAGCCAGCTATAAACTGACCGGTGCAGGCAGTCAGATTCCCGCTGCCGTGGACTATTCCACAGTGGATGTGGTCATCCCCTGGTCCGGCAGTATCAATGATTATAACAATGATCTATACAACAATGAAACTCTCTACCGCAAGGTGGGTCTGTATCCCACTTATGCCACGGACAGAGGTTATACGGTGGAGGTATTGGCATCCAATCCCTCTTCACCGAATTACCAGCAAATCAAGATATCCAAACCGAGTATCGGATTTGAAGCAATCCTGTTCGGACTCTATCTGGAAACACCATCCGACCCTGCGGGTCATATGTGGTGGTGCACCTTCCCCAAGACACCTGTTTCTTCTCTGGAAATGGTTTACAACAGCTCGACAGGTGAATGCAGCGGAACCTTTAGCACTCCTCTGAGCTATAATACTCAGTATTTCATCCAGCCCTATGCCGAAATCAACATCCCAGATTCAGATCTGGTGTATTGCTATGAGCCGGGCTCGATGAATCTGATTCTCAGCGGCAGAGAACTGACGCCCATCCACAATGTGACCAGAGATGTGTATTTCGATACCATCCAGGGCGCAATCAATGCAGCAGTTACTCAGAACGGAGACGTAATCGAAGTAGCGGCAGGGACCTATGTTGAAAACATCACAATCAATAAAGAGCTGACCATCAATGGTGCTGGACAGGGCGCGACTATAATCGTTCCCGCCACATCTGCTCCCGGAGCTGTGGATGGTCCATCCTATAGTGGTTCACAGGTTGTAATCGTAAGTGCTCATAATGTAACCATCAGCAATCTGACTGTGGACGGCAACAATCCTGCCATTACATCAGGCATAACGGTAAACGGAGTCGATATCGATGCCCGTAACGGTATCATCGAATCAGACGGACCTTGGAATAATCTGCATGTAGCCAATGTCACAGTGCAGAATATCTTCCTGCGCGGCATCTATACCAGAAGCGGCGGCACGGGATTTCACATTGAACATAATACGGTTCAAAACGTGGCAGGCGGATACAGCTCCATAGCCATATTCAGTTGGATGGGTTCAGGAATAATTGAATACAACAATGTTTCTCTGGCTAATGACGCCATCTCATCCAATCACTCCAAGGGTTTGCAAATCCTGCATAACACTATCACCAACTGTGCCAGTGGTATTCATACAGACAACAACGGCAGCAGTGGTGGAGTGGCAGACGAAATCGCCTATAACAATGTATCCAATTCACCCGCAGGCGGATATGGTATCTGGACCTTCTTCTCATATCTGAATATTCAGGTGCACGATAATACAGTCAACGATGTGGATATCAGCCTCTTCCACTGGGGTGGTCCAACCACACCAGGAACCATATCCTATGTTAACAACAGCGTTGACAACCTGAATAAACCCAATGCCATAGGTATGTATCTGACCACAGGTGACGATGCCTGGTTATCCTGGATGGGAAGCGCTAACCTCACCCTCTCCGGCAATACTGTTACCAATACGGCTTATGGACTTATTCTGGAATATGAAGCCGGCTTTTATCTGAATGTGACCGGTGGCACGGGTAATAGCTTTGACGGCACCCTTACAGATATCGCTGTATGTGGTCTGGGAACTCTGACCAGTTCAGGATTGGCAGGGAATCTGGTGGATGTCTGGAATCCCGGCAAGGTTCAGGACGGCGTTCTGGTAGCTGCAGCCAATGGCACAGTTAATGTAGCCGCAGGCTTGTATCTGGAAGATGTCCTGGTAAACAAGCACCTGACATTGCTGGGAGCCAAGGCTGATATTCCCCGCAATACGGGCAGTGACACCGACTGGACGACTTCAACCACGGCAGCCTGGGATAATGCGGCAGCAGTTACTGCCGGTGAATCAGTGCTCAGGTCAGTCAATACCACAACCACACTTTCAGTCATAGATATTGCGGAAGATTGCAACGTCACAGTCAAAGGGTTCGTTATCGAAGCGCGCAACCGCACTGATGGTGCAAACAGGCATCTATTGTATGTTGCCGGTAAGAACACCACCATCAACACCATCAATATCCAAAACAATATAATCGGACCCATCACCGGCGATGCTCAGGACGGCTCTAAAGGCAGAATGGGGATATCCCTTGATTCCCAGTCGGGAGGTCCTAACGGTCTGTCTGGCACAATTTCCGGCAACAAGATATTCGGAGCTGAAGGCAATGGCGATGCAGTCTTTATCATAGGACAGCATTACTATCCTTCCATGTCGGATTATTCCGGTATGACTGTCTCCTCAAATGATATCTACGGTACAAACAGGACTTGCGTAGAACTGGCAGGAGGAATAGACGGGATAACAGTCCAAAACAACTACCTTTCCCGCGCTGGTTACATCTGGAACGGAACAGCCTATACGGAGTCAGCTGTTTCGCTCAGCAATCCAACTAAGCTGACTTATGGGTCGGGTATCTGTCTGATCAGGACGGGAACTATCTGTGCCAGTCCCTTAACCTCGCAGAACTATGTGGAAAACAGCACGATATCGGGTAATACCATCGCCAATTGCGCCAAGAACGGTATCTACGGTGAAGCGATGCTGAGGGAAGTCAGCCTGACCGGAAATACAATCAGCGGTTCCGGCTGGAACGGCATCTGGATAGACGAATCGGGCACATATAACACCGGCAAAGCTTATGCTCTTGCTTATGGCTGCTCGGAGGAAATTAATATCACAGGCAATAACCTTGTCAATAATGCCAACGGTTCCAAATTCACCGGACGTCCTCCGTTGCTGACCTTTACCAATAACAACATCAGCGGCAATGCCTCTTATGGTGCAATTCAGGATGACGGCATTGGCGACCCCAATCCTCCCAGTCCGGATTATTATGTTAATGCTGTCAAAAACTGGTGGGGACATGCTGATGGTCCCACCCCTCCCGGCATGAGAACAGGTGATGCGGTTACAATTCACATATTATACGACCCCTGGTGGGCAAATGCGGAAATGACCATCCTTGGCTCCGATGCCCCAGTCCGCAACATCACCAAGGGCACCTATTACAACACCATTCAGGCTGCAGTTACTGATGCAATCACCACAGACGGTGACACCATCACAGTTGCTGCCGGAACTTATGTGGAAGTTGGACAGATTCTCATCAATAAAGACCTGACCATCGTCGGCGAAGACAAGCTTACGACTATAGTCAAGCCTGCCAATGACACAGCCGGCGGAGGGTCTGCTCAGGCTTTCATCTTTGTAGAGTCCGGCAAGACCCTCAACCTGAGCAACTTTACAATCGACTGCGACGGACGTCTTGTCCGCAATGCAATTCGTTTGCAGGGCAGTGGCTCCATTGATAACAACATAATCAAAAATGTATATTACAGTCATTATAACGCCTGGGGCATTGCCTACGATTACTCAGTCGGCAGCCAAGCCTGGAGCATTACCAACAACACGTTCCAGAATATTGAGCGTGTCTGCATCCTGGTGGATGGACAAACCAATACTGCAACCATTACCGGTAATGAATTCATCGGCAAAGGCAGCGGTGACTATGTGAATTATGGAATCGAAACCGGTGACGGAGCAATCTCCACTATCAGCAGCAACAGCTTTACCGGTTTCCAGGGAGTGGCTTCCAGCGATGGCAGCGAATCTGCCTGCGTAATGGTCAGCTCCTATTTCGGACCCAATCCATACATTTCAGTAACAGGGAATATTCTGAACAACAGCTCTTTTGGCGTTATGGTCGGATATAATGGAACAGACACTTCCGATGCCGCCATCAGCGGTAATACGTTCAGTGAAATACCCTGTTATGTAATCGCTTCTGCTGATGGACTGGTCGATTTCACTGCCACCATGGCAGCCAATACCTTCAACTATCACAAGGTCCTGCTTCTGGAAGGCAGCCCCGAGTATCCTTATGCCTTATTCAGCACGATTCAGGGAGCGGTTGATTACGCCTCAACGGGAGACATCATCAAACCTCAGCCTGATATCTATACAGAGCAGATTCACGTAACGACAGACGGTCTTACGATTGATGGCGGAGATAAAGATGATGTCATTATCAGGTCACCTTCGTCTTTGCCTGCTTATTTCATAACCGGGACCAGCACCCAGAACCACCCTGTGGTCTTCGTGGAGAACGTGGCTGCTTTCAACCTGAAAAATGTCACTGTGGACGGCTATCACATGGGCAGCACCAACTACAGGTTCAATGGCATCAGCTTCTGGAACGCCGGCGGTCTGGTTGAGGATGCAGACGTAATCAACATTATGGATACAGCTTTCAGCGGAGCCCAGCATGGAGTGGCAATCTATGCCAATAACAACACTCCTGCTTCCAGCTATGCAATAGCCCTGAACAGAGTGAACATCACTGATTTCCAAAAGAATGCCGTCGCCCTGATTGGTAATTCCACAACCAGCAACCTGACAGTCAATCTGGACTATGTAACTGCAGTGGGACAGGGTCCGACCAGTGTTACAGCCCAAAACGGCATTCAGCTTAACTATGCTACCGGAACAGTCGATAACTGCACCATCAGCGATATCTATTGGACTGGGACAGGAAGTTGGGCTCCCGCAGGATTGCTCTTGAACTATACCAGCAATCTGGTTTGCACAGCCAATACCATCACCGATGTCCAGTATGGAATTTATGCTCTCTCCAATACCGGTATGGTCCTGCAGGACAATATCATCAGCTCCGGTTCAGACTGCGCAATCCTGGATTATTCGGGAATCAATTCCGTGATTGACGGCAATCAGATTTCCGATACAGGATATGGTATCTGGTGCTACACCACCACCAGTGCCGATGTTATAAACAATAACATCGACGGCACCTACTTTGCCCTTATTCTCATGGGCACAGACCATACCATTACGGGTAACTCCTTTGGTTACAATCCATATCAGGTTTATAATATGGGCGACCCGATGGATTTGAGTCTGCTCGTGCCCATAAACACTTGGGAGAGTTATTTTGTAAGCGGTGACGTCATTTATTACAGAGGATTCTCCATTGCCCTGCATAGAGGCTGGAATCTGATTTCCACCCCGATTGTGCCGGTTGATCTTGATATGGAACTTGTCTTCTTCGATCTTATCTATGACGGATATCTGATTAAGGTTCAGGATGAGACGGGAAGTGCTATGTTCAGTGACGGAGCAGGCGGATGGATAAATAACATCGGTGATATCCAGATGGATGAGGGATATTATGTTCAGGTCAATGCAGACTGCACTCTGAATCTCTTCGGAGCAGACGCCATTCTGCCCATGAACATTGCGCTTAATCCCGGCTGGAATATTATCAGTTATCCTTATTTCACGCCCAGCACTGCCATGTCCATTCTGCAGCCTCTGATTACTGCCGGTCAGTTGGTCAAAGCCCAGGATGAAAGCGGCGCTGCTATTATGCTGAATGCTCAGGGCAACTGGATAAATAACATTGGTGATTTTGAGACTGGAGAAGGCTATTACATCAAAGTTAATGCTGCCACAAGTATCGACTATGGCAGTCTGACCAGAGCTTCTCATACTCCTCGTCCTTCCACCAATAAACCGGTGCGTCAAAAACCAATCCAGGCTTCCCCGGGGAGAAGTGTCAGCCAGACTGACAGCCAAACCGTCGGAATCAACAACAGCAATCCCATAGACTGAGAAACAAGAGGTAATAAAAAATGAAAAAGATACTTATAACTCTGGCTGTCCTGCTGATAGCCGTTGGGGGCTTGTTTGCCCAGCATTTTGTGCCTGCCTGGCACAACCCCTATCAGAATCCTTACCTTGCCATGAATATCTGTGTTTATGCAGCTGAAGTGCTTGGCACTCCTCTGGGTATCAATGATGAAATAGCAATCTATGACGGTGACCTGCTGGTGGGTGCAGTCCAACTCACCCAACCAATTGCGGATTATCCCGACGATTGTGTTCCCATCAATGTTTCCATGGTGGGTGGAGACGTCCCCGGCAGCGCCACACCGGGTAACTTCATAACCTTCAAGGTCTGGGTCAATGCCACTTCAACGGAATATGCCTATCCCGAGATGTCCACCCAATTCCAGCTGTATTACGGCACCTATAATTCCGTATTTGAGACTCAGGGAACATCTTTTATCCAGATGCTGAGCTACTCGACTCCGACTGCGGTAAACACCCAGATTCTGACCCCTCCTGATGGTCCCGGCGGCGGTTATGTCAACGATGTAGTATTTACAGGAACCGGTGCCACCATTGAGCAAATCTGGGTTAATGCCGAGGGTGGTGGTGACGTCACTGCCTATTCCTTTGATACCCCGACACTTGATTTGAGCTTCAATGGAACTCCTCCCGCCACGTTCAGTCCTTATGGCTGGTTTGTTGATGCTCAGGACATAGACTACAGCGCTTCGGAAACATATCCCATCACCATTAGTTTATGTCCCCCTGATATGCAGGGTATCAATGACCCCGCCACCATTGTCATTTATCAGCGCGCCATTCACGGCACAGGTCCCTTCACTGCCGTCCCCACTACCTACAATCCCTTAACCGGCTGTTTTGAAGCTCAGGTCACTTCAATGGGCGAATTCCTGCTGGGCAGCAACGACCCCGATAACCCCCTGCCTGTGCAGTTGTCTTCTTTTATGGCAACTCTGAGCTCCTCGACTAATGCAGTCACTCTGACCTGGGTTTCCCAAACTGAATCAAACCTGTCCGGTTACTATGTCTATCGCAGTGATAACGAGAACCTGACAGAAGCCCAGAGAATCAGCTCCCTGATTAGCGGAACCAATACTTCCCAGCAGCACAGCTACAGCTATAATGACGGCGAAATCCTGGCTGGCAGTTCCTATTGGTATTGGCTGCAATCGGTTGATATGAGCGGCATGATTCAGCATTTCGGACCTGTTTCCATCACCATCCCATCTGTAAATCCCGAAACTCCGATTATTCCGATAGTTTATGAGACAGGACTGGCTAATGCCTTCCCCAATCCCTTTGAAAGCAGGCTCACCATCAACTATGCCCTCAAAACTTCGGGGGTCGTGGAGATGGTCGTAACCAACGTCAAAGGGCAGGTAATCAGGAACCTTGTCTCCGCCTCCAAATCGGAAGGAATGCATACTTATCTGTGGGACGGTGTGGACAATACAGGCAAAAGCTGCACCTCTGGCATCTATTTCGTCAAGATGACTGTCGGCAACAAAGCCTATTCCAGAAAGGTCATCCTGGTTAAATAACCGAAACTGAATTGGAATGTCCCACCTTGACGGGGCATACCGAGAAAAGCAGGGACACGGTTTTTCCGTGTCCCTTTTTTTATGGTAAACTCCTGGTGGATGTGGGTGCGGTAGGTATCAGCGGTTGAGTCTGCAGGCGGTGATATGGAAGAATGACTGGTCCGGATTAACGCCTTGGCTGACCAGGAATGAATCCTGCAGCAGAATGCTGTTCCCAGCCGTTTCTGTCAGAAAGCTAAATCCGCTTGCAGGCAAGGCAGAGCAGTATATCCGATAACTCTCTGCCAGGGCGGCAGCTTCCCAGTTCAGCATAAAACCCCTGCTTGCCCTGGTGATGACGAGACTTTGCGGGATATCCGGAATCTGGGGCAATAGCCGCAATGCAGCATTGCAGGTCAGTGTGGAATTAGCCTGTAAAATGAACGTGGCAGTGGTATCCTGATATCCGGGAGCGCTGAAGGAGAGCGTATGGCTGCCTGCAGACAGCAGTGAAATCAGATAGTGACCCTGTGCATCGGTCTGCACAGTTCTGGCGCCAAGTGATACTTCCGCGCCTGCTATGGGCAGTGCAGTCCCCAGTTGGATTACCTGACCGCTGATGTTTCCCAGCGTATTGGCAGGGTCATTGCTGCCCAGGATAAATTCTCCGCCTGAGGTCACGGATGCAGTCAGATACCCGGTTGCGGCATCATAGGCAGTTGTGATGGGGCTGAAGGCTGCCGTGCCGTGGATGGCTCTTTTGTAAAGAAGACAGGCTGCGGGATTGGACACTCCGGTCAAATCTGAGATGTGAAACTTGAGGATAATGGGATAGGTTGCAGTGGCGTAATAGTTGATATTCCCTGTATCCACCATCCAGCCATAGGGAAGGGTATGGGCAGGGGCGGTCCCGCTGTATGACAAATCCAGAGTGGGTGTATCGAAGGAATAGGTGCTCATTATTCCTCCTCCCCCGGCGCGGATATAAATCTGATTGAGCAGGATTCCGCATTCAGGAAAACTGACATTGTAAACATAACCTCCACCCGGTCCGGCAGGTGGAATCAGGCTTTGCTGCCCTGTCCCTGTGGGAGTTGAATAGCTCAGCATCTGGATAAAGGATGTTCCCTGCGTCACAAATACTGTGTTGTATGAACCGTAGTAATACTGAAACTGAGTGGACATCTCTGGATAGGCGTATTCTGTGGCAGTGGCATTGACCCAAACCCTGAAGGTGATAAAATCTCCCGGTGTGGCACTGCCGGGGACGTCTCCCCCCACCATTGATACATTGATGGTTATGCAGTCATCGGGATAATCCGCAAGCGGCTGGGTAAGCTTGACTGCACCCACCAGCAATCCTTTGTCGAAAATGCCGATTTCATCGTTGGCGGTTAGCGGGATACCCAGGACTTCGGCTTCCCTTACCACTATATTCATCGCCAGATAAGGATTTTGGTAGGGGTCATGCCAGGCAGGGACAAAGTGGTTGGCATAAAGCGCGATATTTGCCATAAAAGCGATAATGCAAAGCAGATATGTTCTTTTCATAATCACCTATCCATCCTTAATTATGTCAATTACTCACACCTTGATGATTTATGCAAGCTTTTTTTATTATCCCGGTTTTGTGTTTACCATTTATGCCCGGAAGGGTCATCGAGGGGTCTTCGTGGGGTAAGCCCTCGATAACCCCTCGCAGCATCAGAGGCAGAGACCGGAATTTTCAGAGCGTTCATTGTGTCCCTTAGAACTGAAAAGATTGACAAAAAGCAGCACCGCAACAGCCTGATTTGGAATGATGATGAATAACGAGATAAAGATAATCGGAGCCGGACTGGCGGGCTGTGAAGCGGCTTTACAACTGGCATCCCGGGGCTGGAAGGTGAAGCTATATGAGATGCGCCCGGCTAAAATGACGCCTGCCCACAGCACCGATAAATGCGCCGAACTGGTCTGCAGCAATTCACTCAAATCCCTCAGGGAAGATACTGCAGCCGGGCTGTTGAAACAAGAGCTGAAGCAACTGGGCTGCAGGCTTTTGGACGTTGCTCTGGAAACCTCAGTGCCGGCAGGACATGCTCTGGCGGTGGACAGGGATGCCTTTGCCGCCAAGGTGACTGAACTGATCAATGACAATCCCAATATCGAGCTTATCCATGCCGAAGTGACAGCAATTCCGGATGGAAACGTCATTCTGGCAAGCGGTCCCCTTACTTCCGATGCGCTGATGCAGGATTTGATTGCCAGGTTGGGTGAGCAGCACCTCTATTTCTTCGATGCGATTGCCCCGATTGTATCCGCAGAGAGTCTGGACAGGTCTGTGGTTTTTGAGAAAAGCCGCTATGACAAAGGCGAGGCGGATTACCTCAACTGCCCCTTTTCCAAAGAAGAATACCTGGAGTTTGTGACAGCTTTGCAGCAGGGAGAAAAGCACACTGCACACGAGTTTGAGAACGAATTCTTCCAAAACCTGGACTTTCGCTTTTATGAGAACTGCCTGCCGATCGAAGAACTGGCACGGCGGGGAGTGGACACTCTGCGCTTTGGGGTGATGCGTCCGGTTGGTCTGGAAGACCCTCGCACCGGCAGAAGGGCTTATGCGACGCTGCAACTGCGGGCGGAGAACAAGGACAGGACTGCTTTTAACCTGGTCGGCTGTCAGACCATGCTCAAATACGGCGTCCAGAAAGAAATCTTCAGAAAGATTCCAGGCTTGCAGAATGCAGAATTCCTGCGCTACGGCTCCATTCACCGCAATGCCTTCCTCAATTCACCTGCTTTACTCAATCCTGACTTTTCCATGCAGGCAATGCCCAATGTCCGCCTGGCAGGTCAGTTCAGCGGGGTGGAGGGCTATACGTAATCCATCGGCATGGGACTGCTGGCAGCTGTCTATTTTGATAAAGAACTGCCTCTGCTGCCGGAAACCACGCTCCTGGGTCAGTTCCAGCGCAGGCTTACCACTCCTTCAGAACAACGGTTTCAACCCGTAAATGCCAACTTCGGTATCTTGCCGGAACTGGTCGGAATAGACAGAAGCCTTAAAAAACAGGAATATGCCAAAAGGTCTCTGGCAGACCTTGACCATTGGATTATGACCAATCTGAAATAAATGCGAGGTAAATATGGAACAACTCATCTCTGCCTGCGGGCTGAATTGCGCTGATTGCGACGCCAGAAAAGCTACCCTTGCCAACGACAACGCCCAGAGGGAAGAAGTAGCAAAAAAATGGTCAACAGCCTATGGTGCCAACCTGACCGCTGCCAATATCACCTGCATGGGCTGTATGGAACCGGGTGTCAAATTTGCCCACTGCAACGAGTGTGAATACCGTGCCTGTGTGCGTTCCAAAGGTCTGAAGAACTGCTCTGAATGCTCCGAATATCCCTGCGAGATGCTCAGCGCTTTCTTTGAACATGTCCCCTTTGCCAAAACCAATCTTGATGCCTTGCGAGGTTAAGCGCTTCTTTCCCTTAAGTAAAGGTTGACGTCAAGCCCCATCCCAAAAAGCTTGTATAAGCGGACAGCATTCCTGTCTGTAAATATAAGAGGTTCCGATATGTCCAATCAATGGTCTGACAACTGGATCAATACACGCCGTCGGGTGGGCTGGGTCAGTCTGGCTGAAGCTACTCCCGATACCTATGCAGCCCTGGGTTTCAAATGCGGGCTGGAAGTCCACCAACAGCTCGATACCAAGCAGAAACTGTTCTGCCGTTGCGCCACGGGCATCTATCACGATTTTGACAATTTTGATGCAGAAATCGTGCGTCACATGCGCCCCACCTTGTCCGAACTGGGTGAATATGACGGCACTGCTCTGATGGAATTCAAGACCCGCAAGCAGATTATCTACCGCATCAAGAACGACTCCGCCTGCACCTATGAAGTGGACGATACTCCGCCTTTCCTGTTCAATCCGGAAGCTCTTTCCCATGCCATGCAGATCGCCCTGCTGCTCAAGATGAATATCGTGGGTGAACTGCACATCACCCGCAAGCAATATTTGGACGGCAGTATCCCCACAGGCTTTCAGCGCACCGCCATCCTTGGCATCGAAGGAAGCTTCCCCATTTCCAACAAGACCATCCGCGTCATCCAGTTCAGCATTGAGGAAGATAGCTGCCGCGAAGTTTCCGACTACCGTCATACCAGAATTTATTACACAGACCGCCTCGGCATGCCTTTAATAGAGACAGTCACCTACCCCGATATGCTCACCCCGCAGGAAGCTGCCGAAGCCGGACAATACATCCGTTTCCTGGCACGCAGCAGCGGTAAAGCCAGAACCGGCATTGGAGCAGCCAGACAGGACGTCAACGTCAGC
>DAHVPA010000300.1 GCA_027318525.1 Candidatus Cloacimonadota bacterium
CAGTGCTGGCAGGCAAGATTGAGCTTTATAAAACCTATCCCCTCGATCTTGGTTCCAATGGCTATGTTTCCTTTTATTATCATGTTTATAATATCCTTTCTGATCCCTCGCTCAATCTGTGGAACCTGATTCCAGAAACAATTCCTACCACAGTGATACCTGGTGGAACTACTTTTTCCCAATCGGATTCACATATTCTGATTCAAGCTTCCAACCTGAATGGAGCTTATGTTTCAGGCACTAAAAATGGAACTGATTTCACGTATGCCACTGTTCATGATGGATATGCCTTATTACCTATTGATCCTGAACAAACCGGCAACCTGACAGTTACGGTTATCAAGAATAACTTCATCCCCCGGATTGTGACCATGACCCCAACCGCAGCACCTTCCATCGGAGTGATAGATAATTCAATCATCAGCGAAACGCTGACTCCGGGGCAGACTTATCAGATGGTCCTGACCCTAAAAAACTACACGGACAATAGTCTTTCAGACATAGCCGCTTCTCTTGAAGCTACGCCTGCTGGAAGAGTCAATATTACCAATCCTAACCAAAACATCAGCAGCCTGGGAAGCAGCCAAACTACTACTCTGACATTTTCCTTTACCGTGGCAGGAGATGTCCCCAGCAGCAGCTTTGTCCGATTTAATCTGACTTTCAGTGGTTACCCCACAGTCTCCAGTTTTGATTTAGTAACAGGTGGACCGCGATTTACAGTCTTAAGTTCAACCGGATCACTGGCTATCGGTGGTAACAATCCTGTCAGCTTCACTATAATGAATACCGGAACATCTACATTCCAAAGTGGCAATGTTACAATCCTTTCTTCCACCAATGCTGCCATTGTATCACCCGGAACTGTCTCACTCAACAATGTGGAAGTTAACTCCAGCACGATCATTTCCACCAGCATCCAAGTTCAGTCAGGTTGTTTTCCCGGAAGGAATATACCGCTAGTCTTTGTGATAACGACTCCTGCCGGTTATGAAACAATATGCTATTACTCAATGACTGCCGGTAATCCATCAACTTCAGATCCGACAGGACCAGATAAATATGGATATTTTGCTTACGATAATACTGATTTATCATATCCGGCACATCCAACCTATCAGTGGGTAGAGATTGACACTACTAATCCGGCTGTTGAAGTTCATAACATTATGGACGATGGTTCATACACTGTAAACTTACCATTCACATTCAGATATTATGGTCAGGACTATACGCAGATGACCATTTGTTCAAACGGTTGGGTGTCCATGGTAACAACTTGGATGAATGATTTTAACAACTTGTATATCCCTGCCCCACTTGGACCATATGGTATGATTGCACCATACTGGGATGATTTGAAAGGGTTAAAAACTAATGAGGATTCGCTTGGCTCTTACTTTAATGATATGCATATAATAAATTGGTATGACCAAGTCAACAACCGTTATATAGTTGAGTGGCGTGACGCTTATAGCCAGTTTACCATTGACCTGATGGAAAACGCTTCTCTAGAAAGATTCCAGCTCATCCTCTACCCTATTGCAGGTAATGATGGAGACATTGTATTTCAATATCACACCATCAGCAATCCTTCCATCACGAGCAACTACTGCACGATAGGAATAGAGAATCATTTGCAGAATGATGGACTGACTTATTCCTATGCTAATCTTTTCCCTGCTACGGCTGCTCCTTTACAAAACGGACTGGCTGTCAAATTCACACGGACTGCTCCCGATACGTTTGTTGCCAATGAAGACGAATCTGTTCTACAGGCACCATTTGTCCTGAATCAAAACAGCCCCAATCCATTCAATCCCAAGACGGCTATTACTTTCAGTGTAAACACCAAGGATAAAGTCCGTCTTGATATCTTTAACCTGAAGGGACAGAAAATCCGCACTTTGTTAAATGACTCAATCGGCAAAGGTAACCATTCTGTAGAATGGAATGGGACTGATGATAGTAACCAGAAAGTTAGCTCCGGAATCTATATCTACAAGATGTCTTCAGGCAATCTTACCTTATCGCGCAAGATGCTGATGATGCAATAAACAACATATTAGCTATACATAATTTA
>DAHVPA010000301.1 GCA_027318525.1 Candidatus Cloacimonadota bacterium
CCGGCGTCCAGCCAGTCGTCTTGCTCAAGCTTGAGGGAAAGCACAGCCTCCTGCCGGAAGGGATTGGGAAATATACTGATAGAACAGGGAACTGCGGGGAGGAGGTCATCATTTATTGCTGTGGGCAGCGGGATTGTGATGGAGGCGAATCCTGCCTCGGCATGAGAGGCGGTATAGCTGTCAGCTCCATTGGCTCCATGCGCCAGGATAATGTTATAGGTTCCCCCGATGAGGAGATTTTTATCAAAAACGTCTCCCGAATTGAGCGGAATCTTAAAGCTGAGGGTGGTAACACCGTTCACTTCTGAAGAAGCAGCATTGAACACATTATTCACCCCGCCCAGTGATGTATCGGAAGCATGGGTTCCTGTGGAAGTGCCGAAATCATCACGGATAAAGGTGTTGCCGGCATTATGATAGCCGATGATAAAATTAGCGCCCTGCATGATATTAACCGGGTCAAAGCCCACTCCAATCCAGCCTGTTGTGGTGCAAATCAGTTCACAATAAAGGTTCTGCGGCTCATCTGTCACTCTGTAATTAAAAGTTACACCTGCAGCGGAAACTGTCTGAGCGGGTGGATTCAGACCCATCAGTGCAGTGGTCAGACCCAATCCCAACAGACATAATAGCAACTCTAACCACTTCTTCATTGCTGTCTTCCTTCCCTGCGGCAAGAGCTTACCAGCCCAGGCGACGCTTGACCGTGAAGCCCAGCTTGAGGTCGTTATTCAGGCTGCCGTGCAGGATTTGGCGCAGGTTCATGTCTTCATTGTTGCCCAGCAGGAGCATGAATTCGTGTCCGCTGGTGTCGAACTTAACGCCAAAGGAATAGGAATCCTTCTTGCGCAGTGAGTTTTGCAAATCATCGGCAACTTTATCTTCCTTGAGGTCGGGATAATATTCACCCAGCACAGTCAGGGAGGATATCAGCTTCACACCTGCACCTATGCCGAGTCCCAACCCTTCCGAATCAAAGTCATAGCCCAGGTTGGCATTGAGATAAAGCCTGTCATAAAAAGGCTTGTTCTGGACAGCTAAGAGCAGCACAACGCTGTTATCGCGCTTATCCGCATCCAGGAAATTCTGTTTGGAATAATACTCTGCGCCGATTTGAGCCTGCACCGGATATTCCTCTTTGGTAAAGCGCCAGGCTCCATCCAGAAAGTATTCGCTGTTGTCGCGGATATAACCTGCCTTGGCTTCCAGACCATACATAAAACCAATTCTGTAGGCAAGTGACACATTTGCTCCGCCGTTCATGCCAAAAAAGCTGTCAAAGGTGTCTTCATCCACCTGACCTTTAAACCGGTGCTGGATAAAGACCTCACTATCCAGCATACCCAGTTCGGAAGGTGATATCAGGGAAAAGAAACCATACTGGTATGCCGTCAGATTGCAGGCTGCCACTATCAGCAACAGCAGTATCAGATACTTAATCTTGTTCATTTCTCTTCATCTCCTATTTGTTTTCGATAGTGACGCTTTTATTTCCGGTCTTGTTGCAGCGCGTCGTGATAGTAAGTTTATCCTTGGGTTTGAGGTCATTGATTTTGTAGGTGAGGATTCCGCCTTCCAGAGTGTCCTGAGTTCCGAGTTTTTGGGTGATGATGACCTTCTTGTTTTTGCGCACCACCAGGTCGGAGATGAAGTGGTCAACATTATCGCGCACCTGATGTTTGAAGTTGATGGTCAGCAGATTCTCATCCTTGTTAAAGCCTGCAGCCACACTGCTGGCGGGATGAGCACTCAAAAGAACAATAGAGAACATAAACAGGGCTGTGAGTATGATAATTGTGCTTTTCATAATTTCTTCTCCTTATAAACTCCTGCAACAAATAATATTCCGTATTAAAAACATGTCAAGCAGAGAAATCCGGCGGGGGATTACCCTCTCCGCCAAACCGGAGTGAAAAAAAGCAAGCTGCAGGGAATCTGATAACACAGCTGATGCCTAATCGCCGGGAGGGGTCAACGAGGGGTTATCGAGGGCTTTCCCCTCGATGACCCCACGCAGCAAGAATGGAAGACAAGCAAAAAAAAGCGCTGCCCGGGTGGACAGCGCAATGGAATTTGTGTC
>DAHVPA010000302.1 GCA_027318525.1 Candidatus Cloacimonadota bacterium
CCTCGGTCAGCTTGATATTACGGTTGATGATGGTGTGAAAGACCTTGTCCTTGAAGTAGCGCAATACTTCTTTGGCAACCTGCACCGAAAGATTGAGCCGTTTATCAAACATAGTGAGCAGCACACCCAAAATGTTCAGGCTGGGATTGAGGCTTTTCTGAATCAGGCGGATGGTGGTAATAAGCTGGCTGACGCCTTCCAGAGCATAGTATTCGCACTGGATGGGAATGAGCACATCCGAACAGGCAGTCAGGGCATTGACTGTGAGCAGCCCCAGGGAGGGCGGACAGTCAATAATAATGAAGTCATACCTGTCTCTGACTGGTTCGAGCGCTTCCTTGAGCTTATATTCGCGGGCAAATTCCTGCACCAGTTCGATTTCCGCTCCGGTAAGGTGGATATTGCCCGGCACCAGGTCCAGGTTTTCAGTTTCTGTGTGAATAATGGCGTCTTCAATGGAGACTCTGCCAATCAGGGCGTCATAAATCTGAGTCTGGACACCTTCCTTGTTGACCCCGACACCGCTGGTGGCATTGCCTTGCGGGTCGCTGTCAATCAGCAGGACCTTCTTTTCCAAAATGGCAAGCCCCGCAGCCAGATTAACTGCTGTGGTGGTTTTGCCGACTCCCCCTTTCTGATTGACGACTGTAATTACTTTTCCCATACTTATTCCAGTTTTATCTCTGTTTTGGCATCAGGCAAAGCTCCTGCGGGGAGCTGCCACAATATGTCGGGTCCCGAGGGCGGGATGGCTGACATCATAAATCAATGCCTGCGGCAGATTTGCCACATCGTCCAGGTGCTGACCCTTGTAAAAAATCACTTTGCCGGAAGGCTTGAGCAAACTCTGCAAAGGCAGCCTGAAAGCTTCTTCCAGCCGCACCGAACGGCACAGCACATAGTCAAAGCCTTGCTTCCTGCTGCTGGATGCATAGTCTTCCAATCTGCTCCAGACTGCCCGGCAATCCGTCAAATCCAGTGCTGCAATGATTTCTTCCAGGCAGCGGATTTTCTTTCCCACACTATCGAGCAAGGTCAGTTTAATCTCCGGACGGACAATTTTCAGCGGGATACCGGGTAAACCGCCTCCCGTACCGAAATCCAATACTTCTCCACCCTTAATATCCATGCAATTCAAAACAAGCAGGCTGTCAAGAAAATGGTATGTCCAATATTCCTCACGAGCCATCCGCCTCGATACCAGATTGACTTGGGCGTTCCAGGAATAAAGCTCCTGCAGATAAAGCTCAAACCGGTTGAGCAGAGTTTCCGCCTCAGCCGGGAAATACTGCTGCAGGAAGTCAGAAAAGACCTGTTGGGGTGAGATTGGTTCAATCATAGTTTAAGTTTCCAATACCAGATACAAACATCTATACTTCACGACGCCTTCCCGACGAAGGTCGGGAACCAGTTTAAACTGGACACCGGCCTGCGCCGGTGATACGTTACTTATATTTGCCACTATTGATTATCCTTTGGAAGCTGACGTACCATTGCTTTAATCAGGAAAGACGGGTCATTACCAATCTTGCGCAACTCTGCCAGTGAGCTTGATGTATTCATCGCCTTGAGACTGCGCGCTGCCAGATACCTGTATTTCTCCGTGTGATGAGCTGTCCAGGGCAGGATTAAATCCAGAGCTTTACTAGTCTTGATACCCCCCAAAGCGGAAAGACAGGCAGGGATGTATTTATTCTGATTGAGGAAAACTGCTATGGAATCCACCGCCAGGCTGTCACCCTTGAGCGCAATCAAAGCCATGGCGTTCTTGACCTTGAGCGAATCCGCCTCATGCAGGACAGGATAAAGAGCAGGCAGCATCAAAGCTGACTTTTTGACCAGTTCTTCCAAAGCCCTGAATTCCAAGCCTGACTTGGTGTCCATTTTCATTTTAATTGCATAAGGCACCGCTTCCGCATCCCTGTTGATTAAGTATTTACGGGCAAGCTTGACCCTTTCCGCGGCAGAACCGACCTCCCATTCGGAGGCAATGGCAAAGAGTTTATCAATGGCTAAAGTGCTGTCCACATCCGCAACAGATTGTTCCGCCAGTTCTT
>DAHVPA010000303.1 GCA_027318525.1 Candidatus Cloacimonadota bacterium
GCCCTGGCAGGTGCTCAATGTCGATTTGACAGCTTATGCCAACCAATCCAATGTGGAAATCAGTTTTGAATGGTATGCCACGGGAACCGTTTCCTATGCCGGCTGGTATATAGACGATGTCTATGTCGGCTCTGCCACAGGAGTTCCTCCCGCCAGAGCAGACAGGACAGAAATCACGGCTTTCAATCCGGTCAACAACAGGTCACTGCTCGGTTACAAAGTCTGGAGACTGCAACAGGGACAGGAAACCAACGAAGCCAGTTGGACAGTTTTAACCACTAATGTCATAACCGATACAACCTATACAAACAGCGGATGGCAGAGCTTGCCGGACGGAGAATACAAATGGGCGGTCAAATCCGTTTATACGGGTAACGTCATGTCTAATGCCTCTTTCTCAAACGTCGTAAGAAAGCGTCCGAACGACCTTTCCGCCACTGCCATAACCGGCACAACCACACCTTCTGTGGGCAGCGCCTTTAACTACACGGTTACAGTAGTCAATACCGGCACAGCTGACCAGATAGCAGGTGCTTACACAGTCAAAGTCATGTCCGGCATGGCAGAGCTTGCTTCTGTAGCAGGTCCTGCAATAGCCGCCGGCGAAACCCAGGCTGTGATAGTGCCCTGGACTCCCACTCTGGAAGGCAGCACCATCATCTACGGTAAAGTTGTTCTGACTACTGATACCCAGGCTGATAACGATTCTTCCCCGACCATGACTGTCAACGTGCAGCCATTGGGGACGATGTTTGTCACGATTGGTGAAGGCACTTCCACCCAGCGTTATCCCTTGGGCACATACTATGGTTATGAACGCGACGCCTCCCTGTATTTCGCTTCAGAATTCAACGGTGTGATGGGTCGCATCACCGGCGTGCAATGGTATGCCACTACTCAATATGGCATCGAAGTTCCTTATAAAATCTACCTGAAAAATACCAGCCAGACCGCAATGGTAGCCCAGCCTTGGGACCAGACCATTGCTGATGCCACCTTGATGGTGCAGGGAACCAGAATAATCAACCAGACGGGATGGAACTATTTCCCCTTCCCGGATTCATCCAACTTTGTTTATCTGGGCGAAAACCTGATCGTTATGGTGGAAACCAATTATGGCGGCAGTGGAACCTCAAGCTATCCCTTGTGGACTTACACAACCAGTCCCACCGCTTCCCACCATTATATGTATGCAGATACAAATCCCCCCACCACCAATGGCTATACCAGCGCTTCCAGACCTAATATCGGAATCAGCCTGACAGCCGGCGGAACAACCCCCATGTTTATAGTTTCACCGACCAGTGCAGCTTTGGGGCAGGTATTAATCAACACCACAACCAATAAAACATTCACGATTACTAATGCCGGCGGCGGAACTACTCCGCTCGTTATCAACAGCATTACGATATCGGGCAGTCCTTACTTTACATTACAGAATCTGCCCACCCTGCCGGCATCGTTAAACAGCTTCCAATCAACCACCTTTGTGGCGAGATACAATCCCACAACTGCAGGTGAGCATGCTGCCACCATTACTATCACAGACAATCTGGCACGCAGTTATACTTATGAAATTGGAAGCGGTAAAACAGGAAATACCCGCACCCAACATCTGGTGCAGCTTTCTGCTACAGCGGTTGATGTAACTATCTACACACTGCCTTACTTCCAGAACTTTGATGCAGTTTCGACTCCCAACCTGCCGGTGGATTGGAACAAGTTGTTTACCTCTCCGGGTAATGTGACTACTTCCACCACCTCCCCTCACAGCACACCAAACTGCGTCTATATCTCTAATTCAACCTCAACCGCAGGACCATACCTGTTGGCACCTCCCATAGCTTCCACCATTCCCATGAACACTGTAAGAGTCAGGTTCTGGGGCAAGGGCTCAAACTATGTGCTCTCTGTTGGTATAACAGCTGACCCGTTGGATGCCGCCACTTATGAGCAGACACAGACAATTACCCTTACTTCCACCTGGACGGAGTATGTAGTCGGCTTCCAGGGTACCCAAACTGCACAGACTCGTGAACGGAG
>DAHVPA010000304.1 GCA_027318525.1 Candidatus Cloacimonadota bacterium
CGGTAAAAGCGGAACGCAGAATATTGCCTATGAAACTGATAAGGATGTTTTTGCAGAAGCGGTCTTCACCCTCGGGAAAAAAGACAGGGATGTGATGGATTTCCTCGAAGAGACAGGCTTTCCTCCTGACGATGATGAAGTTGTCATCAGCAGGGAAGTATCTGCCGGAGGAAAATCCATATCTTATTTAAACGGCAGAAAGACCAGCACATCTGTCCTCAAATCCCTGCATGACCTGCTCATAGATTTTCATCATCAGAGAGACCAGCAAAACCTTTTGAATCAATCTTTCCAGCTTGATTTGTTGGATAGTTATGCCAATCTGATGCCATTGCGGGAAGATTTCCGCTCAACCCTGCAGGAATTGAAAGATAACATCCGCCAAAAACAGGAATTGGAAGAACAGCGTGAGCGCAATCTGCAGCTCTGCGAGCTTTACAGGTTTCAGCTGGATGAACTTGCTGCCGCCAACCTGCAATTGGGAGAAGACGCTGCCTTGGAACAGGAGTTCAACCTGTTATCCCATTCCGAAGAAATCATCGAGCTTGCAGACGAGATTTACCAATCCCTTTACGAACAGGAAAACAGCCTGATTGATAATCTTTCACATGCCTTGTCCAGAATCCAAAAGTATGCCGACCTGAGCACAGGGATTGTAGAGCTTGGCGGCAAACTGGAAGCAAGCTTGGAATGTTTGCATGAGATAAGCTTTGAACTTAGGAACCTGAAGGGAAAGATAGCCTCTGACCCTGAAAAGCTGGAGCAGGTAAGGCAAAGACTGGATCATATCAACAACCTGAAAGCCAAATACAAGAAACCTTCAATCGCTGAATTGCTGGCTTACACTGCAGAAATCGGTAAATTTGTTTCAGCCCAGGATGACAACTCAGGCAAGCTGCTGGCAATCACTGCCGGGATTGATGATTTGCTTGCTAAAACAGCTTCCCAAGCTGATGACTTGACCGGAAAACGCAGCAAGGCAGCCCGGCTTTTGGCAAAAGACATAATCTCAAATATAAAACAACTTTCCATTCCAAATGCACAATTTGAAATTAAAATTGACAAAAAGGCTGATTCAGAAATCCTTCTTACTGATATAAACAGAGTGTATAGCGAGACTGGTCAGGATTTGGTTGAATACAGGTTTTCAGCCAATCCCGGTTCGCCGGTTTTGTCATTAAAGAGCATTGTTTCCGGTGGTGAGCTATCGCGTTTGCTGCTGGCTGCCAAACAAGCCCTGGCAAAGGTTATGCCGGATAGGACCATGATTTTGGATGAGATTGATGTCGGCATCGGTGGCAAAACGGCTGGTGCAATGGCAGAGTTTATTCACAAGCTTGCCGGGCATTTTCAGGTCATTTGCATTACGCATCTGGCTCAAATCGCTTCTGTGGCAGACCAGCACTGCTCCATAGAAAAAAGAACGGCAAGGGATAAGACTTCTGTTACGGTTACTTTGCTGGATGCTTCAAACAGAGTCAATGAAATTGCCCGGATGCTTTCCGGAAAAATAACGGAACTTTCTCTGCAACATGCCAGGGAATTGCTCAGGATATAAGAATCGAGGTCAGCAATGAAATCTGTCAAAAGTAAAAGACTGCGTGCAGTGGGATTATTCATAATCCTGGCAGCCCTGATTTTATCATATTTCAAACCTTTGGGTCACAGGAATATGCCTTCACCTGCTGCCAATCAGAGTAAGGAAACTGACGCTTATTTCGACGAATCCAGAAACCTGGAAAAGATTAAGCTGGATATCAAGGTAAAATCGATTGCAGAACTCAAATCTGTGATAGCAGCCAATCTTGAATCGGGTGGCGCTCAAAAGGTGATTTCCAATGAGCAGAATTCATACGGCAACTATGTCTATCTGGTAGATTCAGCTCAAGCTCAGGTTGCCAAACAGGCTATCTCTGCGATTGCGGTTGGCACTCCTTATCTGGATGAAAAGATATCGCCCAGCAGCAGCATCGACCTCCAGGCAAAACTGCGCGACAGGGAAGCTGATTACCAGAGACTCAGGCAAAATAAC
>DAHVPA010000305.1 GCA_027318525.1 Candidatus Cloacimonadota bacterium
GGATTCCGCGGGCATTGCCGGGAATGATTTTTGCCCAACGCACCCAGGAAAAAGCTGCTTCCGTCGGTTTTGACTGGCAGGACCATCTGCCTGTGCTGGCTAAGCTGGAAGAAGAAATCGGCGAACTCAATGCCGCCCTGGAGGCAGATGACCAGGAAAACATCCGCGAAGAAATCGGCGACCTGCTTTTTACCATAGTCAATCTGGCGCGTAAGCTGCATATCGACGCAGAAGCGGCAGTCAAGGAAACCACACGTAAATTCACCAAAAGGTTTCAATCCATAGAAGAACATTACCGCACCAGCGGAAAGGATATCCACGATGCCACGCTTGAAGAGCTCGACACCCTCTGGGAGAAGGCAAAAAACTTATAACCGTTACCTGACGCTGCGGATTTACCTGATTACAGGTATCATCCTGCTGCTGGCGTTTTTCGGCGTCTATACCCAGGTGCTGATTCAGAATGCCAAGCGGGACGCGCAGTTTGTGCCAAGGCTGTTTGCCCAATACATCGCTTATACAGACAGCTATCTGAAAAGCGCAGACCGCAATACGCAACTATTAACCGAAGTTATGGTAGAATACCTTAAATCTGCAGGTGAATCCAATTATCAGGAAAAGATGTGGAACTATCTGAATACGGATTTCATGGCACGGCTGCGCATTCCCATTATCATCACTGACAGCAACAAGAATCCCACCGGCTGGTATCATCTGGAAATCCCGGACAGCATTCCCTTCAATGAGCTGAGTCCGGAAGCCATCCAAATGCTGCGTAACCGCATCAGAACCATGATGTCGATACCCATCACCTACAAAAACGAAATCCTGGGCTATGCCTTTTTCCAGAAACCTGTGTCGTTTCAACAGTTTATCCGCAAGATAGATTATTCCATCGTGGTCACGGACAGGAGCAAAATCCCGCTTTACTGGCGCAATATCGAAATTCCCGAATACAGGTCTTATGCAGAGCTGAGCCTGGATCAGCAAAAACAACTTCAGCTACGCTTGCGCGGAATGTATGAAATACCGATAACCAATGAGTCAGACAGCCTGGGCTTTGCTTATTTCACCTCTTCCACATCCCTGGCAAGGATTCCTTATCTGATCTTTTTTGAGCTGATTCTGATGGTTATGGTGGTGCTTTTGGGTCTATATGGTCTGATGCTGCTCAAACGCACGGAAAAAGATTCACTCTGGGTGGGTCTGGCGAAGGAAACGGCACACCAATTTGGCACGCCCATCACTTCCCTGATGGGTTGGGTGGATTATCTCAAGGCTCATCCCAAGGGCTTCAAATCAGAAACTGAGTATGCGCAATTCATAGAATGGATGACTGCCGACCTGGAAAAACTCAAGACCATCGCCTCCAGATTCGGCAAGGTAGGCTCAACCATCAAGTTGGTGCCGCAGGATTTGGATTGCGTCCTGCAGGAAGTAGTCGATTACTACAAGGAACGGCTGCCGCACCAGAGCTCACGAATCGAAATCAGCTATATCAGCAAACTGGAAAACATCAAGGTGCTGATAGACGAAGACCTCATCAAATGGACGATGGAAAACCTGATTAAAAACTGCATCGATGCCATAGGTAAAAAAGGCGGTAATATCATCATCACTGCTTCGTATAAACATCCCTGGGTGTATATTCATGTGCTGGACGAAGGCAAAGGTATGCCGCGTTCAATGTGGAAAAAAGTGTTCGACCCGGGTATTACAACCAAAAACAGAGGCTGGGGACTGGGATTGAGCCTTGCCAAACGGATAATTGTGGAATATCATCAAGGCAAAATCCATGTGCTGGAAAGCGCTCCCGGAGAAGGCACAACGCTTGAGATAATGCTGCACGCCCAGCCGGAGAACGGAGAGGTAACATGCAATCAGTGATTTCATCCTCACAAATGAAAAGGCTGGATAAACTCGCTATCGAGTCCTTTGGACTGCCTTCCCGCCTTTTGATGGAAAATGCCGGCAAGGGCTGTGCGGATTTTCTGGCAGA
>DAHVPA010000306.1 GCA_027318525.1 Candidatus Cloacimonadota bacterium
GTCGAGCTGCAGCTCAACGAACTGCAGGTAAGGCTGCAGAGTCGCAACATCAATGTCAGTTTTTCGGATGATCTGGTGGATTGGCTAACCGTTAATGGCTATGATGCCCAATTTGGAGCCAGACCATTAAAAAGGCTGATTCAGAAAGAACTGGAAAATCGCATTGCCCTGGAAATCCTGTCCGGCAGACTGGATACATCAAAACCGTTGGTTATATCTATACAGGACAATGCGATAGAGGTAATACAGGAGTAACGCGCCAAACCTGAAGCTTAATTGTTACCCGGTAACAACTGACTATCCGCCTGCCTAATCACTGCAACCGGGAGGAGGGATCAGGTTGGTGCTATGTCAGATGTTGCCGGATTTTATTTATGGAAGGATAAGCCTTATCTTTCAGTCAATAATAGTAATTTATACATATCCTGTCTGTTCACTTCATTACCCATCAGTATTCCATCATGCTGGTTCAAATCAGAAAAACTTTCTTGACAGAAATATCTGCTATAAGCAAAAATGCTTTTAGCTGGAGATTTATCCATTTTCGGCATAAGATATAGAGTGGATTTTTATATTTAAGTATTTGGGGCATCATTGCATATAAGATGTAAATGATCCTGTCAAACAGATTGCAGCTTACTGCAAGATAATTTCGGAAATCAGGGGGTGCTGAATCCGTATGGGGTTACAGTGCAGAAATTAAAACGTATGATTTGCTACACATAAAAGAAAAGGAGTTATGCATGAAAAAAACGTTCTTTCTATTAGTAATGCTCTTTATGTTGACGAGTGTGTTTGCCGTTCTCCTGAACGAGGGGTTCGAAGCCACAACCTTCCCTCCCACGGAATGGACAACAGCAGGTACACCCTGGCAACGTTACACCGCCTACTACCACACTGGTGCAGCGGCTGCCAAAGCCGGTTACACCAGTGGCGACTGGTGGATGATCACCCCCCGGCTGATGCCGGCTGCGGGTGCCAATACCTTAACCTTCTGGTATCGTGATTACAGCAGTTCAACTGCTTGGGATTACGTGGACGAATTCACCTATGTTATGGTCTCCACCACCGATAACCAGATCGGCAGCTTTGCCACAACAGTCTGGACTGGTAATTATACACAATTCACGACTGATTGGCAGCAAGCCACAGTTGACCTGAGCGCATATAACGGTCAAAACATTTATATCGCCTTTAAAAGCGTTCACACCGGTGGTAACTACCGCATCATTGATGATGTGACAGGTGTCGACCTTGCTCCGACCACAACTCCTCCCAATCCTGCCGTTTTGGTTGCTCCTGCTAATGCAGCCGTTAACGTCCTGGCCAGCACAAACCTGACCTGGGGCAGTGGCGGCGGCGGACCTGCAGGCTACAGACTGTATTTTGGTACTGATGGCGGCGGCACAACTCCTCCTACCAACATTGCCAACAACGTCGATCTGGGCAATGTGCTCACCTATGATCCCGCCACCGATTTGAACTTCTTCACCACCTACTACTGGCAAGTTGTTCCTTACAATACAAATGGTTCCACCACCGGATGCCCCATCTGGAGCTTCACTACCGGCGGTGCAGCAGTTAACATGACAAATGGAACACAGACAGTTACGCCGGGAACTCCCTTCTCATTTTACGATTCAGGCGGAGCCACCGGAACATATCAGACAAGTGAAAACTACACTTTCACTTTCACAGGAAGCACACCTACCGCTGCTATCCAGGTTGCTTTCAATGCCTTCAACACGGAAAGCGGATATGACTTCCTGAAAATCTACAACGGTCCTGATGCAACTTATCCTCAGATTGGACCTGTTGATGGTTACAACGGAACTGATATCCCCGCCCCCTTTGTCGGTTCCAACTCCGTGACCTTTGTCTTCACATCTGATACATCTGTTAATTATGCCGGATGGGAAGCTACTGTCAGCGCAGTTGTCATGGGTTCACTGACCGGAACAGTCACCAGTGGCGGAAGCCCTCTGGCTGATGCCA
>DAHVPA010000307.1 GCA_027318525.1 Candidatus Cloacimonadota bacterium
AGTCATAAAAACCTCTGTCACCGACGTCGGACTTAAGGAAACAGAGCTTACCGTCCAGTTCATGCTGCTTAATCCCTATGGCTTGAGCTTCGTCTTCAAGGACTTTCCGGCTGAAGTTTGGATTAACGACAAGTATGCCGGCAAGGGTAAATTGAGCAAACCCCTCTATTTCGACGAAAATGTGTCCAATGCCGAAGGAAAACTGGTTTTTGAACTCAATAACTTTAATTCGATTTTGCTCGCGTCAAAAGCGCTTTTTAAGAAAGACATGGCTTACACCGTTCAGGGAACGCTTTTAGCCGATGCCTTCGGGATAAAACTGAGCAAACCCTTCACTTTCAAGGGCACAGTGGAAATCGGAAAGAAAGACAAATAAGCCGGATTACTAAATTTCATCCTCACCCGGTTCAATCAGGATGGTATTGCCGGTTTTATTAGAGAAAGCGTTTCTCTTGACAGAAATATCAGCTTTGGCAGTGTGAAGACCGATTGACATCCAAACTCCGTGGCAAGGGCTGTCAACACCTTGTTTTTTGTCTTTTTATACTCATTAAAGCCAAGGAGTTGTTTTATGCCTGAATCGTCCGTTCGACCATCCATCATCCCCAAGTCTGCTTCCTCTGTCTGGAAGCTTTTCATCATTGGTTTTATCATTCTGATTCTTATGATCCCCGTCGCCTGGATAAGTTCCCTCATCCACGAACGCAATAACCGCAAGGAGAGTGTCGTGGAGGAGATTGCCGCCAAATCAGGCGGCAGCCAGGTTGTGGCAGGACCGTTCATCAGTGTGCCCTATACTGTCTCTTATCTGGAAAATGGTGCCTATAAATACCGCACCAATTACCTGCATATCACACCGGAAAACCTCAAGGTAACAGGCAAAGTCGAATCCACCACCCATCAGCGGGGTATCTTCAAAGTCCCGGGTTATACTGCCAATCTGAGCATGGAAGGAAGCTTCCCGGCTGTTATCGAAACCTCGGAAGCTACGGGAAACGTTATCCCTGATTGGGCTAATGCCAGGCTGACTTTTTGCATTGGTGACGATATCGGGCTCAAGAGCCTGAAAGCTGATTTCAACGGGACACCCCTGATTTTCCGCGGGTATGACGGATTTCTGACCATTTCTTACCTGAAGGACAAACCGGGTGCCTCCAAACGTATCCCCTATGACGGAAAAGACACCTCAGAACCAGCCTTTGACTGCCGGTTTGCCGCCAAACTTCCCTCTGCCGCCAAGCTCGAAAGCGCAAAGGTAAAGCTGAATCTGATCCTGACCGGCACTGAGGAATTGACCCTGCTGGCGTCTGCGCTGAACGAAAGCATTGACCTGAGCGGTAACTGGACCTCCCCTTCTTTTGATGGTGACGTCCTGCCTGATTCCAGAAAGGTCAGCTCCACCGGATTCACAGCCCAATGGAACACCAATTACCTCAGCACAGGCAATAAACCACTCTGGACTAATGTTGACACGACTCTTCGCCTTTCCCGGCTCAGCACCAAATTCATCGTCATGGTGGACTCCTACCAGCAGACGACCCGCACCCTCAAATACTGCATCCTCTTCCTGCTGCTGACCTTTATGGCGTTCTTCTTCACAGAGACTGTCACCCGCCAGCGCATCCACCCCATCCAATACCTGATGGTGGGCAGTTCCCTGATTGTGTTTTATCTGCTGCTGCTTTCGATTTCCGAGCATCTCGGCTTTGGCTGGTCCTATCTGCTTGCCGCTGCTGCAGTCATCCTGCAAATCAGTCTTTACAGCTATACCATCCTCCGAACCCGCTCTTTTGCAGTAAAGATAGGTGCTCTTCTGACCGGCATCTATGCCTTTTTGTATATCCTGCTCAGGCTGGAAGACAGTGCGCTTTTGGTCGGCAGCATCGGACTCTTTATCCTGTTGGGCATCGCCATGTATCTGATCCGCAATATCAACTGGTATAATCAGGAGTAAGCAACCGCAGAATTAACAGAAATACTCAGAAGT
>DAHVPA010000308.1 GCA_027318525.1 Candidatus Cloacimonadota bacterium
TGGCTGATTTGAAGATTTTTGTCGATACTGATGCCGATTTACGCCTGTCAAGACGTATCAGAAGAGACATTCAGGAAAGGGGATATGCTTTGGACAGGGTGCTGGGAATGTATATGGAGACGGTCAAGCCTTCACATGAAGCTTTCATCGAATCCACCAAAAAGAACGCCGATTTTATCGTTCCCGGAGAAAAGGAATTTGACCGTGTTCTGACTATGCTAAACAGCTATCTGAAATACGAAATCATCAACCGCAGATAGTCTTGTTTCTGCTTATCTATCTTTGCCACTGATAACGTTTCATATCGATTTTATATTCTTCCAGGAATTGGATTCCCTCCGCTTGCAGCATAGCTTTCTGTTCATCTGCACCATTATAGATGGATAGGGCAATCTCACCCTTGGCATTAATCACCCGGTGCCAGGGCAGGTGGTATTTTGCGGTGCAGGTATGCAGAATCCTCACCACCTGTCGCGCCCCTTTGGGATATCCTGCCAGAGCAGCAATCTGCCCATAGGTTGCCACTTTGCCTTTCGGAATGCTCTTAATCATCTGAATTATCTCATCCGTCATGTTAGCAGTGCTCCACTTTTGATATTTAGTCAGACAGGACGCTTGTCTGCAACGCTGGATTTGTCAAAGAAAACTTGCAGCAGCATTTTGCTTTCAGAGAGTCTGTGGAGGGTTTGCAGGGAGTAAGTCTCTTCAAACACAGTGCAGATGCCAGCACAGGAAAAGGGAAAGGGATTGGGAAAAGTAGGATGGCAAGAGCGGATATGCTCTGTAGAAAAGAGGTTGCTACATTTCCCTTGACATGAAAAGCGGGGATAATTTTATGACAGCAATGACGCGAGGTGGAGCAGCCAGGTAGCTCGTCGGGCTCATAACCCGAAGGTCAGAGGTTCGAATCCTCTCCTCGCTACCATTTTTTTTGTGGCGGCGTAGCTCAGCCGGTTAGAGCAACGGAATCATAATCCGCAGGTCCGGGGTTCGAATCCCTGCGCCGCTACCACAAATTTCCCTGCGCCAGTAGCTCAGTCGGATAGAGCATCAGCCTTCTAAGCTGAGGGTCAGGGGTTCGAATCCCTTCTGGCGTGCCATTAAAATCAATGCTATCATATAAGTGCTTTGAACTTGTGGTGGGTGTAGTTCAATTGGCAGAGCACCGGATTGTGGTTCCGGGCGTTGTGGGTTCAAGTCCCATCTCCCACCCCAGATTTTTTAGAAAACCGGATGTTTCAGAGGGCGTCCGGTTTTTCTTTTTTAGAACTGTTTTGTGTAGATTACGCAGGCGTTATCTGGTTTTTCCCTCGAGATGAACAAAGCTTTGGAATACCCTTCCAGAAATTCCCTGCTGAATTCGGAAGATGATGCGGAAAAGACAATAAAGCGTTTCAGATTCCAGTCTTCCTGATCCCAGTATTCAGTTTTCAGCCATTCCACCAGTTCCTGATAATGCTCCTTGCGGAAGCTCATCCCCGCTTCGCCTTTTAAGCCTTTGGGATACCAGGATTCACCGGCTTTGCGGCACCAGTCCCATTTCAAAGCATCGGTCAGATAAGTCTGTTCATCCCCTTCCCAGAAAGAATCTATCCAGGTTGCCATAATCTCAAAACGGCAGTTTTTATCTATGGAATGCAGCTGGTTTTGAGAGTCAAGAAGCAGCTTTAGCAGGCTTTCCAGACAACTAAATGGTGCTTTGAGGAGGATGGCTTTACTCCAGACTGTGGGAAAATCACCTCTATTCCAGAACTGGTTGATAACGAGAGCAATTCGGTCCAAGTGTTGGATGTCAGCAAAGGACAGGTCAGTGGTCTGTAAAACGCCGTAGGGTGCAGTCTCAGACCAGATGTATCCATGCTCCTGAGCATATTCATGCATGGGCGTATGCGCCAGGATTTTGAGCAGACCCAGTTGCAGTTCATCTGGAAAAGTCTTTAATACTTCATTAATAGAAGCTTTGAGCATGGTCTGATTTTCA
>DAHVPA010000309.1 GCA_027318525.1 Candidatus Cloacimonadota bacterium
GTAATAGCCCCTGATACCAGGCATCGGGATTTCCTGCTTCAGGAAAAAAGAAGTTTCCCAGGCTGTAGAATATCAGGACTCCAGACCAGACTTCATAACCGCCGATACAGTGACTGTGATGCCCCACCACTGCCGACACTCCCAATTCTGCATAAAACCTGAACAGCTTTTGCTGATTGGGAGTAGGATAATCATAATGCTCAATCCCGGTATGAACGATTACAATCTGAAAGTCCGAGTTTTCCCTGGCTTTTCTGATGCTGTAAAAATTCAGGATTGGGTCGATCGGAGCTGCACCCGGCGCATTTTCGCCTGCGATGGAAAATTCCTGCGCAGCAAAATTGAGAATGGCTATCCTCTTTCCCTTGATGTCTATATATTGCGGTTCCAGAGCAGCTTCCAGGTTAAGTCCGGCACCTGCAAACCTGATGCTGTTCTTTTCCAGTAAAGCTATGGTATCTTCCAGTCCTCGTCTGCCGTAATCCAGCAGATGGTTGTTGGCAAGCGTCGCCATGCCAACCTGCAAATCTTTGAGGAATTGCACTCCCTGCGGGTCTGATTTCAGATGCGGACCTGACTTGGTTTTTTTATGTGTGGATGCAGTCAGAGGGCATTCCAGATTTATAATACTCAAATCAGCTCTGGAAAAGAGCTGTTTCAATTCATCTGAAAATTCGTCATGCCGGTTTTGTTGCTTTGTAAGGGGCAGCAGTGGACAGCAGTCTCCCGCTATCAATATCCTGATCTTGTCACTCGTTTCAGACATTTCCCGCCCTTTGTTTGCCCAGTAAAGATATCTTTTCTGATAATCTGCCAAAAGTCGCTTCGATTGAATATTTCTTAGCGCAAAGTGTGCGGCAGGCTTCTGACATTGATTGGCGCAATTCTTTGTTTTTCAGGACTTTCAGCGCGTGTTCTGCCATTGTTTCAGGACTTTCCAGGATATATCCTTCTTTGCCTGATTCCAGTTCCAGACTTTGCAGCGCATTGGCGGTGCCGATGATGGGAACGCCCAATGCCATCACTTCCACTGCTCTGCCGCGGAATCCCGAGCCCGTCTGCAACGGCAGCAGCATCAGGCAGCAGCGCGCCACATAGGGCTTGATATCTTCCACATATCCTGTTACGATTATGTTATCATCCTTATAACGCGAAATAATGTCCTGGGGCGGATTGTTGCCCACGACATACAGCTTTAATCCGGAAATGGATTGCTTCAGCACCGGATATATCTTTGCCAGCAGTGTTTCCAAACCCAGCCGGTTGAACTGGTTGGACAATGCTCCGTAAAAGAGGATTGTGTCAGCCTCCAGATCTGTCCTGTAGTTAAGCAGCTCATCGATTTCCTGACCATTGACAGTGACTTCAGTGTTAAAGTCCGGATGCTCGGTTTTGATAATTTCCGCCTGTCTTGCCGAATTAACGATTATCAGCTCAGAGTTTGAAAAATAGCGGTTCTGCATCTTTAAGCTATGCTTCAGTTCATGTTGCATCCTAAGTCTGACCAAAGGCGAATAGCGGTATTTGGAAAGCAGCTCGATGTTTTCTTCCACCACATAATGCGTATCTATCATCCGGATGAGGTTGCCGAATATTCCGCCAAACAGTCTGCCCAGATACCAATAATGAATGATGACGCCTTCCGGCTTAAACTCATCCACAATCGCCCGGAGCTGTCTATCAATGCTCTTAGCGCTGAGCGTTATCTCTTCCAGGCTCAGGATACTGAGCTGATACCGCAGCTTTTGCCAACCGAACCTGATTATCCGCCAAAGCCTGCCTTTGCCATAACTGGCTGCCAGGACAGGGCGGTAGGAGGCTATCGCCGCAGCCAATCTATCCCAGCATTCGTTCTTCTGTTCTGCTCTGGAAACAATATCTGCAAAGCAGACTTCATGGTCTTGAGCCAGACGCTTGACCTGGTTCAGAGCCCGCACCTGACTCATGCCCAAAATGGGAAACAGTGCGCCGGGAAATA
>DAHVPA010000030.1 GCA_027318525.1 Candidatus Cloacimonadota bacterium
CCTGATGAGCCAATCTTAGTCATTACTCTCTTCAAAGAAAAACAGATAATCTTCTATCATAATTTTGAACTGGAATCCGGCAGACTGGATGAGGGCAGGGATTGTTAACGGCAGATATGCATCACGACTGTATTTACTTTAGATGTCCAGGTATTCTGCGAATAAAAACATTTGCCCAAAAATCCACTTTGTATATTTTGGTATCAGATGTCAGAAATCTGACAGGGCATACTATACTGGAAGGAGTTAAGATGCAAAACGCAAATAAGAATCTGTGCCTGCTGATATTGATAGCATTGTTCATCGCAATCGCTACCAATGCCTGCGCACTGAAAAAGGATGATACAAAGATGACTGATTTGACAGCCAAAAAAACCAAGGTAATATTGAAGACCAGCCAAGGCACGATTGAGCTGGAACTCTGGCCTGAGATGGCACCCAAGACAGTGGCAAACTTCGTTAAACTGGCTAATGAAAAATTCTATGAAAGCACATACTTTCACCGTGTGATTCCTGATTTTATGATTCAGGGCGGTGACCCAAATACCAAAGACAGCGACCGCAGTAATGACGGCACCGGCGGTCCCGGCTATCAGTTTGAAGATGAGTGCTACACCATCTCCGGCGAGCCCATGAGAGGAGCCATTGCCGACGAACAGACAGCTTTCCGGGTCTGGCAGGAGATCATCATGCCCTATATGCAGAAAACACCCAATCCCAATCCTGAAGTCAAAGCAGTGGTCGATTCTGTGGTTGCCAAACAAAGCGGTGAACCCATCATGCAGAAAACTCTTGATTTCTTCTATGATAACACAGGCAGCACACCTATTTATCCGGATTCCGCCCGGATTCTCAAACATGCCGTTGCCTATGGCACCATCTGCATGGCAAACTCAGGACCCAATACCAACGGCTCGCAGTTCTTCATCGTAACCAAGAAGGACGGAGCAAATTGGCTGGACGGCAAACACACAGTCTTTGGTAAAGTGACCAAAGGCATGGATATAGTCCATAAGATTGAAGCCCTGCCCCGGGACGATAAAGATAATCCCAAAGCAGACAACCAGGCTTTCATTGAAAAGATTACTATAAAATAAGCACTCCTACAACAACTCTTTGCTAGAGCACAAGAGGTTTATATGAAAGCAGTCTATACCTTTATTGATGAGCATACCGGAAAGGACTATGTCCTGCTGCCCAAAATCCGGGAAGTCCAGTCTGCGCTTGGAGCCATCGTTATAACTTTCGATAACGGCGACAAAAAGTCCTTTGCCGTGGATAATCTCAAGCAAGAACTGGAGCGCCTCATCATCACTATCGACGCTTATTACGCCGACCTAAAGAAATGAGCTGTCTGCCCGGACAAAAGCTGCTCAACCTTGTTGAAGCCTGCATCCGGGATAGAAAGTTATTTGGCTTCGATGACGATATTCTGATTGGCATCTCCGGCGGAAAGGACAGTCTGGCATTGTTGGATTGTCTTTTCCGCCTTGGTTTTTCCCGCTTGCACAGCATTCACATCAAAACTGAACCCGAATCTCCCACGCCTTTTGCTTCATTCTGCAGTGAACGTTCCGATTTTACCATTATTAATACAGATATCCTGCAGCAAATCAGAAGCAGCAACCGGAATAACTCCTGCTATATCTGCAGCCGGCTCAGACGCAGAGCTTTGTCTGATTATGCAGTCAGCCGCAACCTGCCCATTCTGGCTCTGGGGCATCATCAAAATGACATGATTGAGACCTTTCTGCTCAATCTATTTTTTCAAAGGGAACTCAGCACCATGCTGCCCATGCAGGACCTTTTTGCAGGAAAGCTGAAGCTGGTGCGACCCTTTTATGATATTGCAGAAGCCGAGATCAGCCGTTATGCCACGCGGCTCAAACTGCCTGTTGCTCACTGGAACTGCGGATTTGAACAGGATTCCCGGCGCAGCTGGATCAGGCAACAGCTTGGGATATGGCAAAAAGAAAATCCGCAAATCAGGCTCAATGCCAACCTCAGCAAAGCTATTCTTAACCCGAATCCGGAGTTTTTACCACCTCGAATAAGTGATAATCATTGACAATCCTCTGCCCCACGCCAGAATAAGCATCATATAAAAATCATAGAACAGCATAAGGGATAGAGCTATGTTCATACCAATGGTAGAATTCAACCTTGTTTCCGGAGACTTTGTTACTGCGGAAAGACTGATTCAGATTGCCCGCATCCTGGTTATACTGGTAGTGGGAATCCCACTGATCAAAATCGCCACCCGGGTTACAGCCAAACTCGTCCGCAATCGCTTTTCCTCTCAAAGTGAGATGCTGATCAAGCGTTTTGTCTATTATGCGGGAGTCATTATTATCCTGATTTCCGTCCTCAACGAGTTTGGATTCAAGCTTTCTGCTCTGTTGGGTGCAGCCGGGATTATCGGAATCGCCATCGGTTTTGCGGCGCAGACCAGTATTTCTAACATCATTAGCGGCATCTTTTTGATTTCGGAAAAACCGTTTATGGTGGGTGACCTCATCCAGGTGGGCGAAACCACAGGCAACATTTTGACCATTGACCTGCTCTCAATCAAGGTGCGCACTGCCGATAACAAATATGTCCGCATCCCCAATGAAACCATGCTCAAGAGCGAAGTCACCAACATCTCTCGCTTCCCCATTCGCAGGCTGAATCTTCATCTGGCGGTTACCTACAATTCTGATCTTGATAAAGTCCTGGCACTTCTGCAGAACATCGCCGCCAAGGAACCTCTGGCGTTAAAAGACCCGTCTGTCTTTCTGCAGATTGAGCAGTTTAATGTCTCAGGAATACACATTCTGTTTGGAGTCTGGAGTAAACAGGAAGACATCTCTGAACTGCGCAACGCCTTAATGCTCACTATTTTAAGCGAATTTGACCGAGCCGGAATCTCTATGCCATTCACTTATGCCACAGCAGCGCTTCAACCTGTTACAGAGGTTACGGTCTGATGCAGCTAAAAGGATTTATCTTTGATCTGGACGGCACCCTTCTTTACACGCTGGAAGACATTGCCCAAGCTGAAAACAAAGCACTCCACAAACTCGGACTCCCGCCACGTGATGTAGAAGAATACCGCTGGATTGTAGGTGGCGGTGCGGAAGATATTGCCCGCAGGCTTTTACCAGCCGAAAGTCATGACCCCAATAGCATCAGCGCATTTGTTCAGAGCTTCCGCAGATTTTACCATGAAAACTGGCATGATAAGACCCGCTTCTACAGCGGGATTCCTGAGTTATTAACCATACTCGGTAACAAAGGTAAGAAGCTGGCAGTCCTTTCCAATAAACCGGAAGAATTCGCCGGTAAGATAGTGGACCATTATTTTCCCGACTGGCAGGGGAACCAGTCTCCACGTCTCTTTACCCACGTTATTGGACAGATCAAAGGCTTGCCCACCAAGCCTGATCCCATCCTCGCTTTGAAGATCGCCAATGACTGGAACCTTGCTCCACAGGAGATTGGTTTTATCGGAGATTCTGACATCGATATCTTCACTGCTGCCAATGCAGGAATGGTCAGCATCGGTGCCGGCTGGGGATTCAGGGGTGCTCAGGAATTAGTTGACAGCGGGGCTCAAATATTGCTGCAGTCACCCTTGGATTTGATACAATATTTGGATGACTCAGAGGTTGTTATATGAAAAGTTACAGAGAAGAGCTTTGGTTCAGTATTCCCCAAAGGCGAGCCTTTCTCAACATAACTCCCGAAGTGGAGAAGTGTCTGGCTGCCAGCGGCATCCGGGAAGGGATTTGCCTCGTCAATGCCATGCACATCACTGCCAGCGTCTTTATCAATGACGACGAACAGGGTCTGCATCATGATTTTGAACTTTGGCTGGAAAAGCTTGCCCCGGAAAAACCGCATTCTCAATACAGTCACAACGGCTTTGAAGACAATGCCGACGCTCATTTGAAAAGGCAGGTCATGGGACGTGAGGTGGTGGTTGCCATTACAGATGGCAGATTGGATTTTGGTCCCTGGGAACAAATCTTTTACGGCGAATTTGACGGCAAACGCCGCAAACGTGTCCTTGTTAAGATTATAGGCGAATAACAGGTTCTGGAGAACATTATGGCATTCATCACCAAAAAAGACAGACCCCTCGCTCTGGTCGCTTGCATTGTTATTATTGCTTTTCTCGTTCTGATTTTTACCACTGTGGATGACCCGATTTCCCGTCCCAGTGACGGTGTGGCAGTATCCACCCAATCCGATCCTGAGCAGTTGGCTGACAGCACAACAATTTTGGATCCTGTTACAATAGGTTCCGCCACCTACAAGTTTACAGTAAAAGCCGCCTATCAAGTGAGCGGAGTCCTTGTCAGCAAGCACAATTATCCCCATGGTGCAATGTCCAAACTTGCACCTTATGACTATGCCATCGCTTGGGGTAAAACGCTGGACTGGCTGCCGCATCTCAAGTTTTCTCAAGCCAGCCGTTATTGTTTTTTCAAATATAAGCTGAGCTCACCCGTGGACCGCAGTTATGTAGATAAACACGCATCCAATAATCACCTGATTCCTGCCACTCCCAATCTTCGCAAAGCCTTCAGGACTGCCAAGAAGAACGATCTCGTAAGGGTGGATGGTTACCTTGTGAATGTGGACGAAACACGCAAAGGCAAGAAAATCCCCACTTGGACTACAAGCACCAAACGTGATGACATTGGCATGGGTGCCTGCGAAATCATTTATGTCACGAGGCTGCAGATCAACGACCAGATCTTTGAATAGTATCCTTTAGCACCCTCACAGACTACTTCATTGTCAATTTATGACAAAGCTTTCCCTTTGGTTACACATTCATTATAACTTATTGTCTTCAGAATAACTCACCCCATAAATCTCGTTTTGAAGCTTCAGAGGGTTTGGTCGGACTTTGCCTCCGGAAACTCTCTGAATAACCTCTGGGTTAAGAATCGAGCAAGGCAATGCAAAGTCTGAGCTGCCTTGGCATTGCCACAATCGGCTGCTTGGGAGGAAAGCATTTGCAGCTTGACAAGATAGAGCAGATTTATAAGCTGAAAAAGTTGACGCCGGGGCAGTCAGAACAGAGGCAACGGAGTATGCAGCTTCCCGGTAACAAATTTATAAATAGACAGATGAGGATAGATTGGACGAAATCAAATCCAAAGCTTTGACAGATAATCTGGCTGTAACCTGGGTCAAGCAGGTGATAATTCCGGAAGAAGGACTGTGGCTACTCGCTTGCAGCAATGATTATTACGGTATCAATCAGCGCACCAGGCTTTTTCTGGACGAACTTTACCATCCCTATGCCAATCTCGACGCAGTTCTGAAGCTGATGCGCCAAAGCATCCTGGGCGATCTCTGGCTTTATGTCAAACTGGATGACAAGGTCAAAGCCCTTGACCTCATCATGGATATCTTTAACCAACTGATAGAAAAAGCACGCTCCACATCCCGTCAGGACAGAGTATTGCAGGAATTCCTTGATTTTACAGCAGCCTTGTGCGAATTGCCTGATACACCACCGACCTCGCTGGACAGAGCTTTGGATATACTGCAGGATTGGTATAAAGCTGAGCCGGCTTACTTTTTCCCTGTCTCCGGAGTCTGCCGTAAAACTCTGCTTAAGCTGGCACATAGACTCTCAGACCAACGGGAAACCTTTATCTTTCTGCAGGGCATCCTGCGTCAGAACCTGCAGATGTGGCAGCAGACATGCCATCTGGCTGAATGGCTGTTGAATAACAAAGAGATTCTGACTATTGATACGGCAGCATTGACGGAAAAGATCGGGGATGGGTTTTACAACCGAAAACTGACAGAACTGGAAGCAGCTCAATCTCTGGAAGAGCTGAGCACAATCCCCGCCTATAACGAAATCGCCACCTTGCTGCGTGATGCCAGTGTGGATTTTGTGACAGTGCGTGAAAAAGTCCAATATATCTTTTATCTGTTGGGTCTGCCGGTTATGGACGAACTCAGCGACCATCTGCTCTGGGATTTGAACAGAGTGTTGCATGGCATGAAGGAAGCGCTTGGAAGTAAAGAACTTCTCGCCTTGTTGGATTCCATATTCGAAACTCTTACCGAATTTTACAAAAGCCATTGCAGTGTGGTGCTGGATTGCGTCCTGACCATCGGCAAAGCGCTGTTAACACCGGAAGATACAGCATTGAGCAAGCGTTGTTTGCGACATATAATCGAACTGGGTTTTGTTGCTCCCGGCAAGATAGAAATCAACAGGGATTGGGAGCTTTCTGTTGATAAAAACCATGTAAAAAACATCCGCATCTGGCTGGAATTGATAAAAATCAATCCTCCACTCTGTAAGAACCTGCTTTCCGCCCTGATTATCAATCTGACCCAGCAAGGTGTCTTTATTGCCGATACAGACCTCTTTCAAAAAGACATCTCCGCTTTCCTCAACGCCGAGATAAAACCGCTTTTTGTCCAAATCAAACACTTGTTGCGGCTTTTCCCGGTCTTCTTCAGTGAAATTGGTGCTGAAGGCGAAATCCGTGATATCACCACCGAAATTGATGAAATGAGCAAACGCGAGGACAGGCTCATCCACTTCCTGCGTAAACACGTCCACGCCGAAAGCAATAATACCCATATCAATCTCGTGCAGCAGATCCTCCGCTTTTGGACAGACCTCGACCTGGCGCATCTGGAAGGGATTATCCCGGATGATGTGAAACACTTCCTGAGTAACTCTGATAAACGTCTGCTGGCTCAGAAAAAGGCTGTGATAAAATTTTTAGCCAAGCACGAACTGACTCCTGAAAGTCTGCTGGAACTATCCTGGCAAAAAGCTGCTGCATTATTTGATAATGCGGAGAGTCGTGATGATTTTTCCTTGAAAAGGCTCAAGCTGCTCTGCCACATATATTATCTCCTGCTCGATAAGTATCAGCTCAATCCCTATGATATTGTCGCTTTCCTCAAACGCTACAGTTTCTTTGACACTAAAGAGCAGGGCAGACTGAGACAAAACCTGCGCGAACATGACTTTGAAAACAGCATCCACCAGATGCTTTCTTATATTCAAAGGCTGAATCAGACCATACTTGACCCCGCTCCCACACAGGCTTGGGAAAATATCTATTACAAACGGCATGTGGCGGCTGGCATTCCCTCCATGTATGGACAATACCATGAACCCAAACTGGAAGCGATGGGCATGATTTTTAGGCTGGAAAAAGCTATCAAACGCATGTTTGAACAGATGCTATCCCAGCTCAATCTGACCTATATCACCGCCAAAACCCTGAAACGTATTATCCGGATTCTGACCCTGTTTGATCAAGGTCTGAAACAGGAAGGATTTAAAAACGAGGCATTCGGCAGCGCTCTGGAAATGCTGGTCTCCAGTCAGCGTATCATGAATCTTTCGCTGGATCAGTATCTTGATATGTTCAAGCTCATGAAGGACAGTATAAATGAGTTGATCAACGAGTATTTCTACCGTTTTTATGAGCAGGAACTCAGTTTGTGTCCCATTGGAGACAAAGCTTCCAGACAGCGCAACAAACAGGTTGCCCAAAACCAGAAACAGGCGGAGGAATTTTACCGTAAGCTATTGACTTCCTCTTTTCTGGTGCAGGAACTGGATAACTTTATCGCCCAGATCCTGGTATCCCTCAATGCCATGAAAAGCCTCTTCGTCCAGATTGACATCAGCAAAGTGATGAGTTATAATACAGATACGTTCTTTGCCCACCTTTACGCCCGGAATTCCAGACTGGAAAATCAGGTTCTGCTTGGTTCCAAAGGCTTTTTCCTCAAACGCATGTATGAATACAATTTCCCCATCCCACCGGGATTTGTCATCACAACTGAGCTTTTCCGCTACAGAGAGGTGATCAATGCCCATCCTGAAATCAGTCGCGAACTGGATAGCCTGGTCTTGTCCAATATAGAGAAGCTGGAGGATTTTTCCGGTTTACGTTATGGCGAACCTTCCGCACCGTTGTTGCTGTCTGTGCGTTCAGGAGCACCGATGAGCCTTCCCGGAGCCATGAATACCTTTCTCAATATTGGGCTTAATGACGAAATCACCCTGCAGTTGAGCAAATTCCCCAATTACGGTTGGACAGCCTGGGATTGCTACAGACGCTTGATTCAAAGTTGGGGCATGGCTTACGGTATTGAACGTGACAAATTTGACGCTGTTATGATAGATTTTAAAAAGCAGTATCAGGTCGAGCAAAAGGTGGAATTTACTCCAGAACAGATGCGCCTGATGTCGCTTGCCTACAAACAGGTATTGGCTGAATCTGGAGTGCATTTGGAACAAGACCCGTTTTTGCAGCTCAAGGAAGCTGTCGTGCATGTCCTGGATTCATGGAATACAGAACGCGCCCGGCTCTACCGTCAGAAGCTGCATATCGCTGACGAATGGGGCACGGCTGTCATCATCCAGAGAATGGTTTTGGGCAACATCAGCCTTGATTCCGGCACAGGTGTCCTCTTCACACATGCAGCCTGGAACAAAGCTCCCGGAATTACCCTTAATGGCGATTTTACGCTCTGCAGCCAGGGTGAGGACGTTGTTGCCGGTTTGGTGCATACGCTGCCTATCTCAGAAGCCCAGCGCAGACAAACCAAAACAGCGCTCAATACCTCACTGGAGAAGAACTTTCCCGATATTTATAAAAAACTGGAGCGCCTGGCAAGCCATTTGATTGAAGACAAGGGATACCCACATCAGGAAATTGAATTTACCTTTGAAGGACCTCAGGAAGACCAGCTCTATATCCTTCAGACGCGCAACCAGGTCATTAATAAAGCAGAGGAATACACAGTCTTCAACGTTTCCAAACGCGAGCTGAAGTTCCTGGGCGGCGGAGTCGGCATTGGGAAAGGTGCGCTCAATGGCATTATTGCCTTCTCCCGTGAGGACATTGCCAAAGTAAAGAACCATGGCTTGCCCATAATCCTGGTCAGACCTGATACAGTGCCGGATGATATGGATATGCTGTTTGAATGCCAGGGCTTGCTTACTTCCAGAGGTGGGGTCACATCCCATGCTGCAGTGACTGCGACACGCCTGGGTATTACAGGTGTGGTCAACTGCAGGGCATTGAAAGTCTTTGACGGAGATTTCTACTGCCTGATCGGTGATAAAAAGCTGCTCGCCGGTGATGCAATTGCGCTCGACGCAACCAGCGGTTCGGTCTACCTTGGGCATTATCCGATTGAATCCATGCGTGATTTGAAATCAATATAAAAAAATAGAGGAGATTATCATGAAGCTCGATTTGAGGAACAAAAAACTATTGGGCATCAACGGTCTGGGCAGAATCGGGAAACTGCTTTTATGGAACCAGATTCACCTGCGTCATTTCGACGGCATCATCGTCAATTGCGGCAGAGAAGTAGGCAAAGACCTGGACGACCTGATTCAGGTCATGGAGACAGATTCCACCTATGGCAACATCCACAAATTCCTGTTTGGAATGGTGGGACGCAAAGCTGAAATCAAGGTGCTGGATGCAGAAAAACCCATCATCGAGATAGAAGGCATACCTGTCAAAGTCCTGCGTCAGGCACGCGATCCCAAAGATATAAATTGGCTGAACGAAGGTGTGCGTATAGTAGTGGATTGCACAGGCAACTTTGTTGACCCCACCGTCAGTCCGGAATCCGGAAAACCCTGTCTGCGCGGGCATCTGGAAGCCGGAGCACTGAAAGTTATCTGCTCAGCTCCCTTTAAGAGCAAATCCGGTATCAAAGTAGATAATCCAGATGCTCTGACCATGATTTACGGCATCAACCATCTCCAGTATAATCACAGGGAACATCACGTCATTTCAGCAGCTAGCTGCACCACCACAGGACTTTCCCATCTGATTAAACCACTGCTGGAAAATAAGGAAACCTCAAACATCATCACTGCTTCCATGAGCACCATCCATGCTTCAACCAATACCCAAAGCATCCTGGATTCAGTTCCCAAAGCAGGCGCGACAGATTTGAGGAAGACCCGCAGTGTCCTGAATAACATCATCCTCTCCACCACCGGAGTCACCAAAGCACTGGAACAGGTGCTCCCTCAAATCCGCAATGTGGGGTTCATGGCGGACTCTGTCCGGATTCCTACCTCCACAGTCTCTCTGATAAACCTCAACGTGACTTTTCATACCCAATTGGATGCCAAAGGCGAACCAATCCTCAGCCGCAAGGTTATTAACGACATCTATAAACGCGCTTCAGAAGGACCTCAAAACGGATTACTGGTTTATTCCGAACGCCAGAATGTATCCGCTGATTTGATAGGGACAATGGCAGCGGCTGTTGTGGAAGCCCATGAAACCCATACCCGCACCGGCTTTATGCCAATTCCCGCACCCTGTCTGGAAGCAGCCGGTGTTACAACTGAGAAGGAAATCCTCATCCCTGTTACCCATGCCAAAATCTATGGCTGGTATGACAACGAACTCGGTTCCTATACTAATTGCCTGTCCCAACTTACTAATTATATAGAGGAAAACACTCCCTGATAAAACGGGCTGCAAAGCCCGTTTTTTTTATCAGGACAACCGATAAGCAGAGTCGCTGAAGTTAATTCCAGTTTGTATGCATAATATCAGACTGGTTTGATTTCATTTCTGCACCAAAATCCTCCCTCTGGAAAATCATATCTGTTTCAATGCTGCATTACGCTACTAATACGGAGTCAATACGGACTTATTCCGTAATGATAGCGTATTGCTTTTGAAGAATAAGAAGGAAAATGCAAATGTTAGGACATCCGGAAAGGTGCAATCCGGAGATTATCGCTTGACAGCCTTACGGTGTAAGGTTGCCTTGTCTCCAAAAAGGAGATTTACATGAAAAAGTCTTTACTGATAATGGTTCTTTGTGTTGCTTGGCTATCTGCTGCGTACAGTCAGACACAAAATCAATCCATACAGAGTCCGGATGAAAAAGCTGTTAAAAACTGCAGATATTCAGTCAACACCACCTATTTGTCATTCCTTAATTTTGGTGAGGAAAAAACCAATACGCACCATTACGAACTGCATTTCGGATACAGGCTTACGCCCAAAGATAAAATCGGCATCAAACTCGCCACCTGGAAGATGTTTGCCCCCATGGGCATACCGATGCAGAAGCAGCTTGAATTCGATGAAGATAATTTCTACCCCGGCAGACTCAGGGAAACCGGAGTTGGTATCACGTATCAACGCAAGCTGTGGAAGGATTTGTTTGTCGCAGCTGAGATTTTACCGCAGCTCAAAACCTATCTGGATGAAGACAACCATAAGCTTGCCAATGGCTTTAAGCTTTACACATCCTATCATCTGGGGTATCATCTGCCCCTGTTCAAAGACAGGATTTATCTGGAACCGCAAATTCATTGCCAATATTGGCCTGTTGATACTAATGTGCCCCAGGCTTTTAAGACTGAAGATGAGAAATGGAATAACTATTTTCTGTTTGAGCCTGATTTGTATCTCGGACTTAATTTTACGTACTGATAATTAACCTGTGATTAACATGAGTTAAAGCAGAATCGAGCCGGAGTGAGGTTTTTGGCATGGCAAAACGTCCTAATCTGACAAAAGACCAAATCATAACCAAGGCTATTGCGCTTGCCGACAAAGGCGGTATAGATGCTTTGTCAATGCGGAAACTGGCTGGTGAATTGAATATTCAGGCGATGTCGCTGTATTATCATTTCAAGACCAAAGACGACCTGATCTCACAGATGACTGACAAGCTGGTTACGCAGATTGAGTTTGGCGAAGCCGTTGGTGAAACGGCAAATGATTGGCGTGTCAGTATGGTAAACAGGGCAGTTTCAGCCATGAATCTATTCCGCGAACATGCCTGGTTGCCCTTTGTGATAGATGCGCAGATTCAAAGCGGTGCAAAACGGCTGGATTATTTGAACACATACCTGGGAATTCTGCGCCGGGCAGGTTTTCCCATTCAAATGGCTATCAGGATAACTTCGCTGATTGATAGCTATATCTATGGCTTTTGTCTGCAGCTGACCCATGTTTCAGATGAAGAGAAAGCATCGGAAGAATTGGCAGAGAGCTTTGCGGCTGGCTTTGATGCTGCTGAATTTCCCTATCTGAACGAAGCTGCGAACATGGTAATAGACCAGGGATATGATGCCGCCGCCGACTTTCTCTTTGGTCTGAATGTAATCCTGAATGGTGTCAGCCTGGAGTTGGAAGCTTTAGCTTTATAAAATGCAAATCAGGAAAACAGCCAGATAATCAGAGGCAGGTAACCCAAAGCAATCAGGATGGAGATGGAAACCATGCTGGCAGCAAACTCGCGGTCCATGTTTTCCAGATTGGAAAATATCAGGGTATTAAAGCCGATTGGAGTGCTGGAACTGGCAATGATGATAGTGCGCGTCATCCCTTCAATGCCGAAAATGAGACAAAGCAGCCAGCCCAGAAAAAGTCCGATACCCATACGGATAAAAATCGCTGTCAGGACAGCGCCCAGCCTTTTCAAACGCGGTTCAAAGACCAGTCCCAAGGCTATCATGATGAGAGGGCTGGTGGGTTGACCGACCAGATTGAGGAAATTGATGCCGAGTTCCGGCACTTGCCAGTTGATAGCGCGGAGAATCAGACCAATCAGCAGACCCCAAAGCGGCGGCAGCTTGGCGAACTTGACCCAGTCAATCTTACCGCTGTGCCCGTTGTCACCGTATTTGATGGCGTTGTAATACACGAAGGTAAAAATCAGGAAGCTGTTGCCGATATCGAATAAAGACGCTCTGGCAAAGCCTTCCATCTCGAACTTTGCCTGAAAAAAGGGCAGGGAAAATCCCGTGTTCATTATCATGCAGCCCACCAGGAAAGCGCCAAACGTGGTCTGCGGCAGCTTCAGCTTTTTGCCCACCCACCAGGCAATGCCGTAGATGGAAAAGACCACTACCTGCGCAGTGAATGGTAAAAACAGCAAGTCCGGTTTAAGCTCAATTTTCAGAATGGACAGCAGGGTCAGCGCTGGTAAAGTTGCAGTCAATACCAGTTTCAGGATAATGCCGGCATCCTCTTTCTGCATCAGCTTCACCTGCTTGATGAAGACACCGAAAAAGAAAGCCAGGATAAGCGGTATCACTTTCAGGAAAAAAGCATCCATATCATTTCCAAATTAATCATTATAATCTATCAAGTCTTGGACTCGCGTGCTTTTGTCCAGAACTTTTTCAAATCTGTAACCCTGGTTTGAATTTACTTAATCTTTCCTGGTTATGGACTCTAGATTATCTACT
>DAHVPA010000310.1 GCA_027318525.1 Candidatus Cloacimonadota bacterium
GGATGGATTCAACCACTACAGCACTGCGTTCACCTTTGCCAATCAGGACTTTGACTCCGGCATCCAATAAACGTGGAGTGTATTTGTCCATTCTGGCGGAAGTCGTGGGACCGATGGCTCCGCATACCTTACCCGGCTTGGCTGGAGTGGGTCCGGCATAGAAGATGGCTGCATCTTTCAAGGCAAAAGGCAGTTCCACACCCTTATCCAGATACTCCACCAGCCTTTGATGTGCCGCATCCCTAGCTGTATAGACAGTTCCACTCAACAGGACTTTGTCGCCTGCTTTTAATAAACTCAGTTCTGCGTCTTTAAGCGGAAGTTCTATTTTATTGATATTCATTCTTTTTCGTGCATTTTGTGCTTTTCGTGGTTAAAACTCTATCACAGTATGCCGGTGCGCATGGCAATTGAGATTCACCGCCACCGGAAACGAAGCCAAGTGACAGGGAGCCGTCTCAATCTGCACTGCCAAAGCTGTGGTCTTGCCCCCCAACCCCTGCGGACCGATACCTGTCTCATTTATGGCGGTCAAGAGCTCCACTTCAAAGTTCGCCCATTCCTTTACCGGATGAGGACTGCCCAGTTCCCTGAACAGCGCTTTCTTGGCTAACAGAGCACAGGTCTCGAAGTTACCGCCAACTCCGATACCGACAATAATGGGTGGGCAGGGATTGCCTCCAGCCTTGATAATTGTATCCAGCACAAAGGCTTTGATGCCTTCCACTCCATCGGCAGGCTTGAGCATTTTAAGGGCGGACATGTTTTCCGCGCCACCGCCCTTGAGAGCTATCCTTATAGTCAATTTATCGCCTTTGACCAGTTCCGTATGGATTATGGCAGGCGTATTGTCTTTGGTGTTAACTCTATCAAACAATGGGTCTTTCAGGATGGAAGCACGGTAGTAATTCTCCTGCCAGGCTTCTTGTACTGCCTCATTTAAAGCTTCTGTCAGCGAACCGCCTTGCAGGCAGATTTCTTCGCCCAGTTCCACAAAAAAGACGACTGTCCCCGTGTCCTGGCAGACTGGCAGGCATTCTTCTCTGCCGATTTTGTAGTTCTCTAAAAGTGTATTAAGGATATCTTTAGCCAGCTCTGAAGTTTCAGTTTCAGCAGCTTGCCGGATTGCCTGCTCCACCTTCGGGTCAACCCTGGTGCCGAGTTCTGCCAGGGCTGATTTGACCTTAGCCTTGATGTCGGGAATAAACATTTCACTCATGTTGTTCATTGGTCTCGTTTTGCTCATCAATTTCTGGAGCGAAAAACAAAGCACTGAATTTTACTATCAGGCTCTCATAGACAACAGTGTTCCACTTGATCAGCATTAATGACAGTAGAAACACATGTAAGCATAGTATTCCGAAAGCCATCAAACCACTAAGTCGGTAAGTAAGATGAGAAGGTATTAAAAGAACAAAAACCAAGAATCCAAGGATGCTTTCCAATATGCAATAGATTAAAAGAACGAAGTTAAAGGCAGGATGATTTGGATTTATCTTGCAACCTTTTTCAGAAGTAAATTCCTGGAGAGTTCTCAAGTGAATTCCATGGCGCAATCTTGTTTCGCATTCACCCATATATTTTGCGAATAGGATGTAAAACCAATTCTGCACTGCCAAAACAAGCATATAGAGCAGCGAAACCAGATACAGGGCAATGCACAGGATTGCAGCCTGAGTACTAATTACAGGAACATCCTTCAATGTAAAAAGGTAGCTTAAAATTGCTACAAAAGCTGCAAGATACCCTAAAAACAGTTGAAATCTCAGGTTGTCTGCATGCAGTCTATATGTGTTAATATTCTGATACAGAAGCTTATCTACTTCAAATGCTTTGTCGTCCAATACTTCTGTCATATTCAGCCTTTTCGTCTTTTTATCAGATACTTTACCAGCAGGTCGTTGAAGGGAGTGGCGGTGGTGACGGGATTGTATTCAATCTGCGCCTGGTGGCAGCCTTCTTTGAGG
>DAHVPA010000311.1 GCA_027318525.1 Candidatus Cloacimonadota bacterium
TGCGCTTTGTGGGAGAGCAGGTTGCCGCCGTTATCGGCAGGACTCCTGAAGCTGCCAAACGCGGTGCCAAGCTGGTCAAGGTTGAATATGAGCCGCTTCCGGCGGTGACCAATCAGATGAATGCGCTCAAAAAGGACAGCGTGCTGCTGCATCCTGATTTGGGAGATTATCCGCATGTGCAGTGGTTTTTCCCCAAGGCAAAGACTAATATCGCGCATTGGCGCAAAACCCGCAAAGGTGATCTGGAAAAGGGCTTCAAGGAAGCTGATTTGGTCTATGAGGACGAGTATCACGTTCCACGTTATGCCCATTGCGCGATTGAAACGCATGTCGCCATCGGGAAATACGATTTAGGCGGCAGACTGACAGTCTGGAGCAGTTCGCAAAGCCCGCATACGCAGAGGCATCTGTTTGCTGAAGCATTGGCACCGATGGGGCTTACGCACAAAGATATCCGCGTTATAGCTCCGCATGTGGGCGGAGGCTTTGGCGGCAAAGCAGGCGTTACGATGGAAATCATCCCGGCTGCTTTGGCAACCAAGCTCAAGGGCTATGCAGTCAAGCTGCGCTGGACCCGAGAGCAGGAATTTGTTAATACTTATCAGCGTCTGGGCGTGGTAGCCAAGCTTAAGGTAGGTGTCAAAAAAGACGGGACAATTACCGCGCTCGACCATAAGATTTACTGGGATGCAGGGGCGTATGTGGAATACGGCGCAAATGTGGTCAATGCCGTGGGGCTTTCCGCTATCGGTCCTTACCGCATTCCCAATGTATCCATAGACTCTGTCTGCATATATACAAACCTGCCACCGGGCGGTGCTTACCGCGGTTTCGGCTATTCGGAAATGCTGTTCGGACTGGAATCGCACATGACCCAGATCGCCAAAAAACTGGGTATGGACGAAGTTAAGTTCAGGCTTAAAAATGCTATAAAGGAAGGCGATACCACCGCTTATGGGGCAGCGATGAATCCCAACGGGCTGCAACAGTGCATTGAAAAAGTGGCGAAGGAAATCGAATGGGGCAAATCTATTAAATCGAAAGACCCGCGTAAAGCTATCGGCAAGGGCTTTTCCCTTTTCTGGAAAGCACCTGCCATGCCACCTAACGCCAGTTCCTCTGCATTTCTGAAATTCAATGAAGACGCCAGTATAAACCTGATTATCTCCGGGATGGACATCGGACAAGGCTACCAGACAGTGATGGCACAGATCGCAGCAGAAATTCTCAGTGTTCCACCCTCCAAGATTCGTGTCGAAACACCTGATACCGACCGCAATCCCTATGAATGGCAGACTGTGGCATCACATATCACCTGGAGTAGCGGCAATGCTGTCAAAAGGGCTGCCTTGGATGCCAGGGAACAGATTCTGGCGCTGGTGGAACGGGTGTTCTGTATATCCAAAGACCAGCTCTATCTGGAGGATGAAGCAGTCAAATGCACCACCAGAAAGAACTTTAACCTGCCGCTGAAGGACTTTGTCGTGAACGGCATCATGACTGAGGACGGCACCTTCAAGGGCGGTCCCATCAATGCCAGAGGTATGTTCCTGCCGGAGTTTTCCTCCACCAACGGTGACCCGGAAACCAGTCAGGGCGGCCATCCCAATGTGCATTACACGGTCGGAGCTGGAGCCTTGATATTGGAAATTGACAAAGAAACAGGCAAGATGCATGCCCTCAAAGCAGTGGAAGCTATTGACGCCGGGCAGGCAATCAATCCCGATTTAATCAGGGGTCAGATCACCGGCGGGCTCTTGCAGGGTCTGGCAACGGTCCTATATGAGGACATGCGTTATGATAAAAATGGTAAATTGCTCAATCCCAACTTTACCGATTACAAGATACCGACTGCCATGGATGTCCCGGATGAGATCGTGCCCATAATTGTGGAAGTGCCCCAGCCGGACGGACCCTTTGGTGCTCGTGGCATCGGTGAGCATACTATGCTGCCGGCGGCAC
>DAHVPA010000312.1 GCA_027318525.1 Candidatus Cloacimonadota bacterium
CCACGATGACCCTTCCGGTTGAAAGAGGAAGAAGACAGGCAGGAGTGACGTTTTTCTTCATATATATTCAGGATAATATCTTTAGTATTGCTGAATTTAAGTTGTTAATCTGGTGAGACCTCTCATATTCCAGAGGAATGGTGTAATCCAAATTTTGAGTCTGAAGACGAGTCAGGATTCTCTGCAGGACAGAGCTGATTGACTGTGTATCGTCAATCGGGCAGGGTGGTTCATGATGACAGGCGGTCAGAATATCTGCTGCTTCACAATCGGGAGCACCCAGAGTGAGGATGGGCTTTTGGCAGCGCAGGTATTCAAACAGCTTGCCGGTCAGCACCCATTTGCGGTCTGCTTTGCCGATTGCGAGTAGGAGAATATCAGCGTCCAGCATGTGCTGAATGGCACCGCAATGGGTCTGCTGCGGAATAAATTGGATGCGGTCAGCCATTGTGCTGGCTTGCGCTTCGCGATGTGTCTCAGGATAGAAATTGCCCACCATTTGCAGTTCCCAGCGCAGTTCGGGATTCTCTGCCGCCACCTTTTGCCAGGCTTGGTAGAAGGGGCTGAGGGGACGCTCTCCGTAAAGAGTTCCGACATAGGCGATGCGAATGGTGCCATCGGGCGAACGTTTGGATTTCAAACCGGAAAAATCCGCTTCATCCCAGCCGTTGAAGACGGGCAGGACTTTGTCCTTGGCTTCAGCAGCGAAGTTCTGCACCAGCAGGTCTGCCATCAGAGCCGTAGCGGTGGTAACCAAACTTGCCTGACGCAACAGCTTTCTTTCCAGACTGCGCAGGACAGAAGCAGAGAACTTGCCTGCCTGCAGCGCTTCAGGGTCAAGAGTCCAGAGGTCACGGTAATCCACAATCAGGGGGATTTTACCGAAGGCGGCAATCCTGCTTGCGGCAAGGACAGAGGAAAAAGGTCCGCCGGTCACCATGACAGTGCTGTATTTATCAGTCAGGAGAGCTTGCTTACCGGCACGGATGGCAAAGGGAATCCAGCCGATTTTGTGGTCGATGGGAAAAAGCTTGCGGAAGCGGCTTTTACCGGATTGCGAAGTGCCGAAATAGAGCTTATCGGTGGGGACTTTGAACAGCTTGCGGAGCAGGTTCATGACAAACAGAGGGTCAAGGGAAGCGGTGCGGAAGATTCTCCTGTGAGCGCATTCTTTTAACAAAGAGGAATCAGTCGAATGATAGACGATGTCGCTGGCGGTAATCACGTCTGTTTCCCAGCCGAGTTGACTGAGGTATTTGACGGTTTTGCAGGGGCGCTGGACGGCAGGACCGCCCAATGGGGGATAAAAGTAAGCCAGCAAAAGCAAACGGCGTATCGGTGTCATATTATTCAGTTCGGATGACCGGCAGCTTGAACAAAAAGCGCACAGCGTTCAGCAAAGTTGGCTCAACCGTTCCCCAGAGATAATGACGGCGGATGGTGTCCCTGCATCGGGCGGAAAGAGCTTCCCTGGCAGGCTCATCCAAGTCCAGCAGCTTTTCGATGGCGTTGGCGATATCTTGTTTGTGAAAAGGCACGCAATAGCCGACGTTGTGCTTCTCCAGAATAGCCTGAAGCTGAGGAAAGTCATTGGCTACGACGGGGATGCCCACGGAAAGGTATTCCAGCACCTTGAGGGGCAGCGCTTTTTTATATCTGCGGAAAGCAGGATGCAACACGGAAAGTCCCACCTTGACCTGGCGCAGAATGGCGCAGACCTTGTCATGCGGAACTTCATCCCTCCAGAAGACATTGGAATTGAGGTTGTTGTCCATCAGGAAATTAAAGAATTTGGAACGGAAAGCTTCGGACTTGAACTGCCCGACAAACAGTGCTTTGAAGGATGGACGCTTGAGCCGGAGCAGACTCACCACCTGCAACAGCTTCAGAATGCCGCGCTCTTCCGTCAGACTGCCCAGATAGATGGTGTCGAACTGGGTGTCGGGAATCAGGCTGCTGAT
>DAHVPA010000313.1 GCA_027318525.1 Candidatus Cloacimonadota bacterium
GATCTACTGCCGAAGCCTGCTATGCCCTGCTTATCTCAGGCACCGAATGGCTCAATACGGAAAAGCTGGCAGAGATTACCATCGGAGGCATGAAGCTTGACCCTATGAAGCTTGATGACGTCAAGGTCGAAGCCGGTACCGGCTATTTCAAGACTTCCTGGTCAGGAAATGACATCACGCCCCAAAAGGCAAACATCACGGTTACCAATCCCAACCGCGTTTCCTCCTGGGGTTCGCTCTACTGGCAATACTTTGAGAACCTGGATAAAATCACGCCTGCCGAGACTCCTCTCAAGCTTAAAAAACAGCTCTTCATCGAGCGCATAACCGATACAGGCAAGGTGCTGGAACCAATCAGCGACAAGGCTCAGCTCTCTATCGGAGACAAAGTGATTGTGAGGATAGAGCTGCGCACCGACCGCGATATGGAGTATGTCCACATGAAGGATATGCGCAGCGCCGGCTTTGAACCCATCAATGTGCTTTCCCGTTCCAAGTGGCAGGACGGCATGTGGTATTATGAATCCACCGGCGATGCCGCCACCAATTTCTTCATAGAGTACTTGCACAAGGGAACCTTTGTTTTCGAGTATCCATTGCGGGTTACCAACAAAGGTGATTTCTCCAACGGTATTACCACTATCCAGTGCATGTATGCGCCGGAATTCACCTCTCATTCAGAAGGAATCAGGGTAAAAGTCCAGTAAACTCTCCTTGTTATACTGCCTGCTTTCAACCTGGCATCCACGTAGGATCCACCTGGGGCTAGCCCAGGAGGACCCCGGGTGGACCCCGGGTTGGTTGCAGGTTGGGTATCAGGCAGGAGCCAGGAAGCTCATCCGACAGAACTAACTCTTTTTTAGGGTTGACATTATCCACGCCTGCAGGAAAAAAGCGTAATATTTGTATCATTAATAAGAGAAAAACTATATGGAAAAGAAGAAGATACTGCTCTGTGTCAGTGGCGGCATTGCTGCTTACAAGGCAATCGATCTCGCCAGTCGGCTGGTTAAAAACGGCTTTGAGGTAAAAACCGTGCTGACCGAGCATGCTTTGGAGTTTGTTTCGGAAATCAACTTCGAAGCTATTACTCATAACACTGTGCATACCGGATTATTTACTGACGCTGACCCCATCCCGCACATTACACTGGCAGACTGGGCAGACCTGATTGCGGTTGCTCCCGCAACTGCCAATCTGATGGCAAAAGCTGCACACGGAATTGCAGACGACCTCGCATCCTCACTTTTACTGGCGCATAAACATCCTGTTTTATGGGTGCCTGCCATGAATGTGAATATGTATAATCATGACGCCACTCAGGCTAACATAAAAACTCTGCAAAAGCGCGGCAACTATGTCCTGGAACCGATGACCGGTATGCTTGCCTGCGGTTATGAAGGCAAAGGTAAATTCCCTCCGGTGGAAGAAATCCTCACCGCTATACAGGTTTACACTCATCATACCCAGGATTTGAAAGGAAAAAAGATTTTGATAACAGCAGGGGGCACCTCTGAACCGATAGACCCCATGCGGATTATTGCCAACCGCTCATCCGGCAAGACAGGTCTTGCCCTTGCCAGAGCTGCTGCATTGCGCGGAGCAGAAGTGCATCTGGTCTATGCCAATGTTACTCAACCTATCCCCTATTACCTGAAGGAAGCTATATTTACACCATCTGCTGCAGAAATGAAGAAGGCGGTGGATAAGCTGGCTGCCAAGATGGATATCATTATAATGGCTGCAGCCATATCAGATTTTACTCCCGGAAAATCCAGCAGCAGTAAAATCAAGAAAACAGCCGAAATAAATCTTAAGCTTGTTCAAACCGAAGACATTCTGGCAGGTTTGGGTAAGAAAAAGAAGACCGGACAAAAGCTGATAGGTTTTGCAGCAGAAACGGATGA
>DAHVPA010000314.1 GCA_027318525.1 Candidatus Cloacimonadota bacterium
CTTGTGGATTTGATGTTTTCGGCTTTATATTGGATTAGATATACACCATTTCCTACTTTAACTCCATATCGGTCAGAACCATCCCATTTAAGGTTTGAATTAACAGGGCTGGACGCAATCGAGTTTATCACTTTCACAACCTGTCCTTTGATATTGAGAATTGTTATCTCAGCCTGTTTAGAGCTGTCTTCAATAGGTTCGATGGTAAGCGATGTATTAAAAGGATTGGGATAGCACTTAAGAAAACTTGTTTGCGGTTGGCTAACATCATCATCTAAAGATGTAATTTGATAATCATAGACAACAATATTGTCTTGGCAGAATAGAAACATATGATTTGTATCCCAATCAATATGGGAAGAATATGAGTATTGAGGTAGAAAATAATCCTCGTTTATGTAACCGGTTGGATTATCACTGATATCATAAAAGCTTACGCCAGTTTCCCTACCTATGCACACATAATTTTGAAAGGGAAAGCCAAAAATATCATTGTTTACCTGGAATTGAGATACAGGACTGTAAAACATACAAGGTTCAATTTGTGAACCCAGATTTCTGATATATAAATAATCCCCGGCTGAGTAACACCAACCTGGCAAAGGAAGGAAATCTGGCATAACAGTAGGTGGTTGAGGATTGTTCTCAGCAAAGCCATTGTATACGTATAAATCATGCAGTGGTAGAGCTGACTCTTCAGCAAGATACATCTGATTACCAACAAAAGCTGGAGTTTGCATTCTGACTGGAATGGGATAACTAAACAAGTGATTGACCTGATTACCTGACACAACGTATTTACTAATACTTAGGGAGTCATTATCCAGTTTGTAAAAACAGGTTGGTTCATTGTAGTTATAAAAGAGTCCAGTATTGGGTGAAGCAGGAATTGAGAATAAGAGAAGAGGATTATGAAGATTGGAAATATTATAAATGTTCTCTGACCCATTTCCTCCAACATTGGGAGACAAATGAATCCAAATCAAATCACCAATTACATCAAACATCGCAGTATTGCCTTCAAAGATGGAAAAATCATAAGCAGGATTATTAATATTGCTGATGTTAAAACAAGCAATCCCTGAATAAATAAAGGGTTTTAGAATATAGTTGTTATACAGGTGACCTGCTCCACTGGACGCATTAAATCTATAACATTTAGACTCGAAACTTACTGTCCCCTCCATGGTTACTTGCAGACAAACACATCCAAAAGATAAACAAGAATGAAATAAATAATCATTATAAGCATAGAGTCTGTCTACAGAAGTGTCTCCATCCAAGCCAGTAGGATAAGGGCAACGATTCATTAAAGCAGGTGTATTTATTACCGAAAGATCATATACATAAAACCAGTTGCTATCATTTTCTCGATTATAGATTATGAAAAATCCGTTACACATCACACCGCTGATGGTTGAAGCTTGAGTAAAGGAAGACAAAAGCTCCCATTGATTCGAGCCAGATAAATTCCAAATCTTTACTCCATGTATATCTTGGGTTGCAACAGTCAATGTGTCGAGTTTTATAAAATATGGAAAAGAGTTGATTGTATAAGGCAAACTGACTTCACCCTGTGATACAAGTCCCAGAGAATCGCTGATGCTAAATAAATAGAAAGAGGATACATCGATGGGTCTGGTTATCAGCATATCGTTGTTGATAATCTCAAAATGATAATATCCGGGATAAGTATGCACTACATCTAAAGTCTGAGGATTAATAATTACTAAATCCTGCAGGAATCCGTCATATTGAGCATAAGCCAGTAAAGAATTATGTACAATACGTAAATTCCCGTACTGGATATTGCTTTGTCCAGCATTGATACTACCTGTCAGTATGGGATGGTATGGATTTGATACATCTACCTTGTAGATTTTACCAAAACCGCTCTGGACA
>DAHVPA010000315.1 GCA_027318525.1 Candidatus Cloacimonadota bacterium
GCTGTTCGTATTGTTGCTTTTCCTTTTCCAGTTTTTGTGCTTCTTTACTCAGGGTCTGAATCTTTTTCTTATACTGCTCGCTTTTTTTGACTTCTTTCACACGTTTGTTACGTATCTGCAGAAACTCATGCCGTCTGTCCTCTTCGGTCATGACCAATTCCCTGTGATAATCTGAAAGTGAAGTTATCCTGTTTGCGGCAAGTGAGATAAGGAGGGAAAGCAGGTATTTGTCTTTGGCTTCTCTGGCGACATATTTATCCTGCATATCAATATAGAACAAGCGCAAAAACTCTTTGTTGGCAAGCTTTTTCAGGTCATCTATCCTGTCTTCGGTGCGATTGACCCTCTCCACTACTGCCATCAGCGAATCCTCAATGACTTCCTCTTTTTGTTGCAGAGTGACTGCTTTGCTTTCTGCCTCCGTTTTGAGTCTTTGAGAATAGTTGATATCGTTTTGGGTCTTTTTCTTCTTTTGGTCTGCCTGTTTTGCTTTTTGCTGTATCAAGTCGATTTGCTTCTCTATCTGTCTCAGTTCAAGCATTTTGTCATCCAGTTCATCAGATAACAGCAGACAACTGATAAGTCCCAGCAGTATTACTAAGAGTAAACATCTATTCATTTTTTCACAATTCTCCACATAGTAATCTCAATATTTTAGCATGAGGAGGCTGTGTCAATCCATTTTTCATTATTCAACTCAAAGCTCCCAGCAGCATCATTCCGGATGCTTATACAACATAATCTAATACCTTTAAGCCAACCTGGAATCCTCCTGGCATCCACCTGGGGTTAGCCCAGGTGGACCCCGGGAGAATGTCAGGTTGAATTTATGGGTGGTAAATACACGGAGAGAGTAATATCAGAAAGGCTTCTGCTGACTGGAATTAATTGCTGAAAGTTATAAAACATAATCGCATAAAGGATGTTTAAATTAACGTTGAGACAGATAGGACTTGACAATCAGAGCCATAAGACAATTTCTTCATTATCATAAAATCAAAGGCTGTGCAACAAAATGAAAAGATTGCTCTTTGGCTTGTTAATTGTCGTGGGGATTTTGTTTGGATTATCCGCTTGCGGCAGACATCCTTCCGCTACCTACACAAAACCACTCATTGTCACCACCATCCATCCTTATGAATTGATTCTGAAAGAATTGACAGACTCTTTGTTTACGGTGGAAAACTTGTTACCGACCAATGCCTCTCCCCATACCTGGTCACCTAATCCGCAGGATATCTTGAAGTTACAGCAAGCAGACGTGATTATCTCCAACGGATTGGGTCTGGAAACCAATCTGGAAAAGGCTTTAACACAGAACAAAAGCCTGCATCTGAGCGCTGCTTCATATCTTAATGAGAAAGATTTTATCCGCGATGATGATACACTTCACAATGCGTCAGAACCCTCACCTGAAGAGCACTCAGGAATGGTCAACCCTCATATCTGGACATCACCAAGCCTGCTCATAGAAATCATATTAGGTTTTAGCAAAGACCTTTCCAAACAATATCCTATGCTACAACCACAACTGGAAAGCAAAGCCCGGCTGATGATTATGCAAATCAACAAAACAGATGGACAGATCCAGCGTGAACTGAAAGAGTTTGAAAAGCCCGCTGTCATCACTCTGCATGACGCCTTTGTCTATTTCTTTCAATACTATGGAATCGAATTTGTCGGTTCTGTGCTACCTGCCGGCGGCAAAGATCCTTCTCCCCGTCAACTGAAAGAACTGGCTGATGTCATCAAAGCCAAGCATATCAAGGCAATCCTGATTGAACCACGTATGAATCCCAAACCAGCTCAGACCCTTGCTTCAGAGCTAAATCTGAAGATGCTGACGTATGATGATTTGGGAACAGCCACCCAAGCTCAGGATATCGCCGGATACC
>DAHVPA010000316.1 GCA_027318525.1 Candidatus Cloacimonadota bacterium
GAGTGGCATTATCAGTCTTCTCAATAGTCAGATGGTTGATGAAGCTGGTGGCGGATGGAGTGTTCTGAATCGTCTGGGCTGTGTTTCCGACAAATCTGACCGTGCCGAAATAGCCATTCATGGTTCCGCTGGTGTTAATGAAGCTGCCGGTAATGCTCAGGTTATAATTCGACAAAAGGTCCATCCTTGTCCCCGGTTCCACATATAGATTGCCATACAATAAGAGGTTGTTGGTCGATTGATTGCTGATGGCAAGATAGTCCGGAGCAGTTTTGTTTGCTCGCAGATGGTTGATGGAAGTGGTGTCAAAGACCTTGATGAAGGAATTGCCGGTGCCGATGAACTGGATATAGCCATTGGTTATATTGATATTGGAGCCTGCCTGGAATTCCATATCACCGGCAACAGAGAGGATGGCATTGGTATGTGATATGACTGCCGCACCACCTTTTTCCCAGATTACATCGCCGTTAACGGTTACAGTCATGGCGCCGGTAACAATCAAATCTCCCGAAACGTTCAGGTTGCCGTTTACATAAAGGTTCTGGCTCTGGACAGTCAGTTCTGCCTCAATGCCGATAATCAGGTTGCGGCATTGGACCACAGAAGTATTCAGGACAGGATAAAAATCACCATTGAACACCTTGGGTATATAAACATCGTCTGTGCTGGTCGGGACGCCGTTTTCCCAGTTGGATACATTATGCCAGTCAGTATTAAGGTTGCCGGTCCAGATTTTGGGCAGACTGTTGAATAGACGGAAACTAATCTCTGTGGTATTTGCATTTCCGACATCCATGATGATTAGTCCACCGTCCGAATTATTGCTCAATAATGGTGCGGGATCGGTAAATGAGTGTATGGCGGTATGCTCTGCCTGCACCGAATAATAAGCCAGATTCGGATTTCCTCCCGAGTAGGACGGTCTGTAAATATAAACCTCGTATGGTTCGGTCAGATAACTCCCCGCCGTGGCAAGCGTATTTATCCTGTAAACAATCAAACCATTGCCCGGAATGTGGTTTTCGAAGGGTGGAATTGCTGCCCTGTATTCCACCATATAATACTCATTGGGATTGACGGAGGGTATTTTATAGGCGGCAAAGGGATCAGTTGCAACCGGGGCAAGGGTGTATAATCCTGCGCCCGATATCGTCTCCGGCATGTTGCACCAGAGACCGTATTTGGCTTTCATGTAAACCAGGGAATGCGGGGCTGCACCTCCCCAGTAATAACCATTGCCCAATCCCATCACATCCCAGCCGAATACAGGATTACTCGCCACATCAAATACGAACAAATTTGGAAAACCTAATGCCCTTGATAACTTCTGGCAATGGGTCCCAATAGTGTCGTCTTCAAACGCGACGACGTGACCTCTAAGTTCCTTGCCGTTGAGGCTGGCGTAACCGGGTTCGATGATTCCGTAGCGTGGATAATAAAGCGTATTGGTATAACCGGCCCAGTTTCCCGGGAAAACAAATGTCACATTATCGATATTGCCGTCGTTGTTTTTGTCAATATTCAAGGCATCTGAAATCAGATTATTAGTATCCATATAATTGATAATGCCACAGAATAACTCCCGATACCTTATCAAACCGATATCACTGTTGGGATACCCTAGTGTATTGATAGAGCTATATGGTTTATAATAGTCACTCGAATGTGTGTAATAAACAAAACTATAGACTGGATTTGGTGATGGAACTACACTCTGTGCTGGAAAGAAGAAATTGTTCACATTTAGCTGATTCCCTGATTCCTCCGAAAAGAAGTTTTGCACAGAGCTAGAACCTATGTTAAACATATTGTGGTAATAATATGCCGAATGCTCAGTATCAAAACCCGGCTCATTATTGAATTTTAGAAATACTACCAGGTTA
>DAHVPA010000317.1 GCA_027318525.1 Candidatus Cloacimonadota bacterium
CCTCCCGCCCTGGGAGGCAACGATGAAGTTGATGGATGAGATCACCGGCGCCCTGATCGGCATCGGCCTGGTGCTCTCGGCCGTCTTCGCGCCGATGATCTTCTTCCCCGGCGCCACCGGCATCATCTACCGGCAGTTCTCAGCCAGGTGCGCATTTCGTCGATGGAAGGAGTGTCTTTGGCAATATCATTGAAAGCTTCAATCAGGAGGGACTGCGTCTCCACCGGTGCCTGATACCAGAACCAACTGGCATTATTGGCTTTCCACCACATGCCCAATTCCTCATTGTGGAGGGCTTTTTCCTTGAGAGAGGCGATAATTTTGTTAGGTGTGACGCGCTTTTCAAAGCGGTGCAGACCGAGGGCTATCAAACCTTGTCCATATAAACTTTTAGAAAGCCAGTAAGAGTCTGCCTGACCCAGGAAATAGTCAACTGCAACCTGTGTATCAGTTGGGATTTTTATATCACGGAAGAAGGAACGGGCATAGAGATAATGCATCTCCATGTAACCGAGGTTATCCAGATTAAGGCTGCCGTGTTTCTTGATGTTGTTGTAATCTTTCAGGATTTGCTCATCTATATATTGGACAGCTCTCTGCACCATGTTCCAGACGTGACCGTCCTGACGGATGGATTTGACGGACAGGTGGTCGAGGTGTCCAAAACCTTCAACAATATACTGCGTGACCCACCAGGAATCACCCATGCCTGGGAACCAAGGCCAGGCTCCGCTGGGGCTCTGATTCTTCTGCAGTTTGGTGAGGGCGGAGTTATACTGTTTTGCCATGTTGTTCAGGTCAAAGAGCAGGCTGATGCGCTGTTTGCTGGCGCTTTCGTCCTTGGCATCCAGCACCCAGGGTGTTTCCTGCAACAGCACAGCTTTGAGTTCCTGATTCTTCTCCAGATTGGAAAGCAAGGCTTCTGAGTTGGGCGTGTTTTTCCAGGAATCGAAGACTCTCTGAATCCTGGGATTGGAATTGGCAATGTGGGAAGCCAGACTGTTGGCGTAGAAACGTGTAAAAATCTGCTCGTTGCATTCATAGGGGTATTCCATCATGTAAGGCAAAGCTTGCACAGCATACCAGGCTGGATTGGAAGTATATTCCAATGTCAGTTTATGATGCTTGATGGTATCGGAATTGCCGCTGTTCTTAAGCTTTTCAAAGACGAAGCTCTTGGTGCTGTTTCCGGACACAGGCAAGGGCAGAGACTCCGTTACCAGCATGCGGTTGGTCAGGATGGGCAGAGTGCTTTCCTCGCCGTCACTGAAGTCACCGGCACGGGCTACAACTCTGTAGGTAACGGCACTGATGCCGAAGGGAATGGTCAAATCCCAGCTCAAGCTGGTGCTTTCCCCTTTTTTTACAGAGAAGGGCTGCTGTGCTTTGCTCAGTTTGAAATCCTGCTCCACGGGAGTCATGGTAATTGCATCGAACAGGAAAAGCTGGCAGTTGCCGCTCTGGTCGGTTTCATCCAAAGAGGTGATCTTGGCAGTGAAAGTGATCTTGTCGCCTTCCCTGAAGAAGCGTGGAGCGTTGGGCAGCACCATCATCGGTTTCTGGGTGACGGTGCTGTTCTCAGTCGTGCCGATCTGGAATGCCTTAGTCAGGGCAATAGCTCGGAACTTCCATTTGGTCAGGGCTTCGGGTACCTTGAAGACAAAGCTGACTTCGCCATCGGCATCTGTCCTGAGTTCCGGGAAGAAGAAAGCTGTTTCGGCAAAGTTGGTACGGGCTTGCACGCCGGATAAATCTTCTGTAATGTCTCCGCTTCCGGATGCTTCTGGACCTAACTCATCCGAAACAACAAGATCGACTACTCCGTTTTGAGCTTGTCCATATTCAGACTTTGACAAAACAGCATCCGAAACCGACATT
>DAHVPA010000318.1 GCA_027318525.1 Candidatus Cloacimonadota bacterium
TGGTCACAGGTGTGGTCGCCAGCATGACCGGTGAACGCGCAGACCGCGCTGCCTTGGGTGCCGGAGCCATCGTGATGGACATTATTGCCAGCAATGATAAGCGCATGAACCATGAAAAGATAGAGCGCATCCGCCAACTGCGTCCTGATATGATATTGATGGCAGGCGGCGAAGACGGCGGCACCATCAAGCATGTGGTGGAAATGGCGGAACTCGTCTCTGCAGCAGATCCTAAACCCAGGCTTGGTTCAGGCTACAAGCTTCCCGTTATCTTTGCCGGCAACAAGAATGCCATTCCTGAAGTCGAAGAAACCCTGCAGCAGAAAGTGCACCTGATGATTACTGATAACATCCGCCCCAAACTGGAAATCGAGAACCTCGGACCTGCCCGCGACAAGATCCATGACATCTTCATGGAACACGTGATGCAGCAGGCTCCGGGATATAATAAACTGATGGCTTGGACCATGGGTCCCGAGCATGACAGTGTGCCTATTATGCCGACTCCGGCAGCCGTGGGCAATATCATGCAGGCTGTTGCCAGAGCCGAAAACATCGAAGTTGTCGGCGTGGATATCGGCGGCGCTACCACAGACATTTTCTCCGTGTTTACAGAAGAATTCATTTTTAACCGCACCGTCAGTGCTAACCTCGGCATGAGCTACAGCATTTCCAATGTGCTTGCCAGTGCCGGACTGCCCAACATTATGCGCTGGGTGCCCTTTAACATAGACGAAAGCGAACTGCGCAACATGATCAAGAACAAGATGATCCGTCCCACCACCATTCCCAGCCTGCTGGAAGAACTGGTGCTGGAACAGGCCATCGCCAAGGAAGCCCTGCGCCTCGCTTTTGAACAGCACAAGGAATTTGCCGTCACCCTCAAGGGAACACAGCGGCAGAGAGATATCTCCGAAGCTTTCAGCCAGTCCACTTCAGGCGCCACTATAGTCAATATGATGACCCTGGGACTGCTCGTAGGCAGCGGTGGAGTGCTTTCCCATGCTCCCAGACGACACCAGTCCGTCATGATGATGATAGACGCGTTCCTGCCGGAAGGCATCACCCGTCTGGCAGTGGACAGCATCTTCATGATGCCGCATCTGGGCGTGCTTTCCGAAATCTGCGAAAAAGCTGCTACCGAAGTGTTCAACAAGGATTGCCTGATTTACCTCGGCACTTGCGTGGCACCCGTCGGCAGGAACAAGATTGGCAAACCTGCCTTAACAGCCAAGATTACCCTGCCAGATGGCAGCGTCTTTAACGAAGAAATCCCTTACGGTGAAGTGCGCCTCATTCCTCTGGGCGTGGGCGAAGTTGCCAAAGCTGAGCTTAAATCGCATGGCGGCACCGTCTTGGATAAAGATAAGAACAAAGAACTCACTGTTGATTTACACGGCGGCGTGGTCGGTATCGTTCTGGATACGCGCGGACGCCAGCCTTTCGAACTGCCCGTGGAAGCTGAAGCCCGCATTCCGCTCCTCAAGAAGTGGATGAAAGAGCTCAAAGCCTATCCTGAAGAGATTCTGAAGTAGGAGGTAAAGATGGGACAAGCATATTCTGCCGGATTAACCGTTACTGACAGCATCATCCTGCGCAAGGACCGTCTGCTTCCGCTCAAGGGCGATGTTCTGGTCAAGCAAGGCGACAAGGTCAAAGCCGAAGACGTCGTGGCTGAAACCCTGCTGCCCGGCAAGGTCATACCACTCAACCTTGCCAATAAGCTCGGTGTAACCCCTGCCCAACTTTCTGCCTTCGTGAAAGTCAAAGCAGGCGACCAGATTTCCAAAGGCACTGTTTTGGCTGAGAACAAAGGCCTGTTTGGCATGGGCATCATGAAAAACAGCGTAACTTCA
>DAHVPA010000319.1 GCA_027318525.1 Candidatus Cloacimonadota bacterium
GCACGAACTCTATTGCCTGGAAGGAGAAGGCACCCTTGTCTTCGAAGGCAACGAATATCCCTTCAAGGCACACGACACCATGTATATCGACCCTGATAAGATGCACCAGTTCAAAAACACGGGCAAGTCGGTCCTCAAGTTCTTATGTATCATCCCGCATGAAAGCAACTACACCCAGGAAACAAAGAAACCCGAGCCTGTTAAAAAAGCCGTCAATCCCTTTGCCGCAGGCAAAGCGAATAACTGCTAAGATAGCTTATCTGCATTAAAACATATTTAGTTATGGGAGCCTAATAACTGAATTTGGGCTCCCATTCATTTTGTTCCTTTGCCAGCAGGTCAAACAAATACCAGACGGCGCAGAAGTCATCACCCGGTCCGAAATATGACTTGGCGACGTGTCTGATGACACCTTTGTCATCTTTGATAAAGGTTGAAACGCCGGGATAAAAACTGCCGTCCTCAAGTTCAAACCCCAGGTCCTTTTTCAGGGAAGAGGGACGGGTCGAAACCATTCTGAAATTCCAGCCACGGCTGGCGGCAAAAGCCTTTATCACTGCAGGCTCATCCGGAGTGGAAACGACGAAAGCCGCCCTGCTTTCCAGATGCTTATATACCCCGTTGAAGCCGTCTGCCCACATTGTGCAGTAAGGACATTTCCTGCCCATATTGTGCACCAGGATCAGCTCCTCCTTAGCTCCGAACAAATCGCTCAGATGCAGCGCTGCTCCATCCGGGTCTGACAGCTCATAATCCGGCACCTCAAAACGCGGAGCCTGCTTGCAGAGCTTGTAAAACTCCGCTTTCTTAGCCGAAATCTCCTGATACAGCTCCATGATTTTCTGCTCATGCTCGTTTGTTACCTTGGGTTCCATTCACACCTCTTTTTAACTGATGAAAATATCTTTTTCCTCATGCTTCTTTTGTCAAACACAATAACAAATCCCTCACCTTAACCATAACTGCATTACTTTACCATTACGGTAGAAATACGGTATCAATACGGTCATTGACCGTAATGATACCGTAGTGATATAGTAATAGTCCCGTAGTGCAATTATCGTGAAAAAGAGGAAGCCTTTTGGGGAAAGGCTTTAAGAAAAGCGGGCAGGTTCCGGTTGAAATGGGGGGATAGTTATGGAGTTTGCTCAGCAGGAGGCTGGGAAGTAGTGAACATAGCTTCCACAAAAGCTGCGGGGTCAAAGGACTGCAGGTCTTCTATCTGTTCGCCGACTCCAATCAGTTTTACTGGGATGCCCTGGGCATGTTTGATATTGAGGATGATGCCGCCTTTGGCAGTTCCGTCCAGCTTGGTCAGGACCAGTCCGGTCAGAGCAGCAGCTTCGTGGAAGGTTTTGGCTTGGGAAACGGCGTTTTGTCCGGTGGTGGCATCAAGGACAAGCAGAGTTTCCTGAGGAGCATCAGGAATGACTTTCTTGATGGTGCGGATAATTTTGGCAAGTTCCTGCATGAGATGTGCTTTGTTGTGCTGGCGTCCCGCCGTGTCTATTAGGACGATATCCATGTTTTTTGCCAAAGCGGATTGAATACCGTCATACACGACAGCCGAAGGGTCTGCTCCCTGCTGGGATTTGATGATGCCGGCACCGGCTCTGTCAGCCCAGATTTCCAACTGCTCAATGGCTGCAGCGCGGAAAGTGTCACCTGCAATCACGAGCACAGATTTACCCAATTTACGGAACCGGGCAGCCACTTTACCGATGGAAGTGGTCTTACCGACGCCGTTGACGCCCAGGAAAAGAATCACGCGGGGACGGGGGGAAACGCTTGTGTAAAAGTCCTCAGCATCGGGATAATCAGCCAGCAGAATGGCGCTCATGATATTCTGCAGAGAA
>DAHVPA010000031.1 GCA_027318525.1 Candidatus Cloacimonadota bacterium
AATCATATAGCCAAGAAATACCCAGCTTACAAGGGTGTCTTTAATATGTATAAGCATCCCAAAATGGACGAAATACTTGAGTCCATCAGCGTTGACAAGGTCTGGGGCATCGGCAGGCAATATGAGAAATTCCTGCTGCAGAAAGGGATTAAAAACGCCCGTCAGCTCAGGGATGCGGATGAGAAATTCATAGACCACTATATGACCAGCGTAGGGCACAAGACAGTGCTCGAACTGAAAGGATATTCCTGTATTGAGATGGATGACGAGCCCGGACCCAAGAAGGGCATAATCACCTCCAAGTCCTTTTCCAAACAGGTCAAAGATATTCACGAACTCAGGGAAGCAGTAGCCACCTATGTGACCAGAGCTGCGGAAAAGCTGCGCTCCCAGCACTCCGTGGCAGGACACCTGATGGTCTTTCTCAATACCAACCGGTTTAAAGACGGACCTCAATATAACAATGCAGCTTCCGCCACCCTCTTCCCCCCCACCGGCTATACACCAGAACTGATTGATGCCGCCCAGAAACTGCTTACCGGTCTGTATGTCCCCGGCATTGAATTTAAAAAAGCAGGGGTGATGCTGACCGATATCGTTCAGGAAGAAGACGTTCCGCTCACCTTTATGGCGGAAAATTACCTTGACGACAAACGAAAGCTGATCATGGATGCAGTAGATAAAGTAAACCGGCAGTTGGGTCAGGACACTATCTTTTACGCAGGCACCGGAATCAAGAAGGACTGGGAAATGAAACGGGCAAAACTGAGCCCACGCTATACCACTAACTGGAATGAACTGCCCAAAGTGAAATGATTTAGCCTTATAATTAACAGAGATGACAGAATGATAACAAAGACCGGCTGATACCAAATCATGTTGGAAAGACATTATAAATAAGGATATCTGATGGCTTTAAAGACCATAAATGAGATTGCATCGGCTTCGGTGAAGATTCAGAGGTCGGAATTCATCGCTTTTCTTTATCCTGCGCAAAATCCGGCTGAAGTTAAATCTATCCTGAGCAATCATAACAATCAGTATAAAGACGCCACCCACAACTGTTACGCTTATATTCTGGGAGAAAAGCAGGAAAATCAGTATTATTCCGACCAGGGCGAACCTTCCGGAACGGCAGGCAAACCAATTTTGAATGTGCTCCTTAAAAACAATATGACAAATGTCCTGGCGATTGTAACCAGATATTACGGGGGGATAAAACTGGGTGTGAGGGGATTGATAGATGCCTATGGCGAAGCTACAGCTAATGTTATCTCCCAAAGCAGGTTAGTAATATACATATCATACGTTACTTTATATATAGAGTGTATGTATAATAGTTTTGATAGCGTTAATCATGCTTTAGATGACCTGCAATGTGTGATAAAACCTTTGGAATATTCTGATGTAATCAGGATTGAGCTTTTGTGTCCCAAAGCTATGCAAAAAAACTTGGATAAATTGCTTGACGATTATATCCAGAAGGGACTGGTAAGGCGAATCGTTTAACGCAGGAATTGTTTGACAGGGAGGCAATATGCAAAGGAAAGCTGTATATGCAGGAAGTTTTTACGATGCCCGGGAAAACAGCTTACTGAGCTCATTCAAACAGTGGTTCAGCCGGGCAGAAATCCCCTCAATCCCCAATCAGGTTTATGGATTGATTTGTCCGCATGCAGGTTATATATACAGCGGATTTTGCGCTTCCCATTCCTATAAACTGCTGCAATCCAAGGAATTTGATACGGCAGTCATTATCCACCCCTCACACCGCGGCAATCATTTTGGTTACAGCGTTTCTCCTTATGATGAATATCTTACCCCGCTAGGCAGTCTATTGCTCAACCATGATATTTCAGTCCAAATCCAAAAAGGTGGCGGAGAGGAGATTGACCCGGCTTATCATCAGGCAGAGCACTCCATGGAGGTGCAGCTACCTTTTCTGAAGTATATCAGACCTGATTGCAAGGTTGTGCCAATCATGCTGGGCAGACAGGACAGCAGAACCGTCATGGCTCTGGCTGAGAATCTTTCCGGACTATTAACAACCGGAGTGGTTTATATTGTTTCCACAGATTTGTCGCATTACTATCCGGCAGAGACTGCCAAGGTTATGGACGGCAGGATTATATCTGCCCTGGAAACAAAGAACAGAGACAAGCTGACCATAGATACAAAATCAGGAAATAGCGAAGCATGCGGGATTGCCGGTATCCAGACCCTTATGGCTCTGGCAGAAAAGTTAACTGATGACAGATTTATCAAGCTTTATTATACGACATCTGCCGAAGCTTCTGGGGACAGTTCCCAGGTTGTGGGTTATCTTTCGGCAACATTGATAAGAGGATAGGATATGTTTAATCAGGAACAGCGGCAGAAAATGCTCAATCTGGCAAGACAGGCTATTAGCTCCAGATTCACCAAAGAAGCAATCATCTTTCCCGATGATGAAGCATTAAAAGTATATAGGGGAGTATTTGTAACACTAACAAAAGCGGGAGAATTACGAGGGTGCATAGGCTATATCCACGGAATTCATAACCTGGTCCAAAGCATAACGGAAATGGCTCAAGCAGCTGCTTTCAAAGACCCCAGGTTTCCTACCGTAAAACAAAACGAAATGAGTGAGATAGAAATTGAGATATCGGTTCTATCAGAATTAACGATAGTGGAAGACATCAGTGAAATCCAAATCGGCAGAGATGGTCTGATGCTAAACCATCCTTTCGGAAGCGGTCTTTTGTTACCTCAGGTGCCTGTGGAATGGAATTGGGATTTAAAGACCTACCTGGAACAGATATGCTATAAAGCCGGACTGAAAGCAGGCACATGGAAAGATGAACAGGCAAGATTATATCGATTTACGGCAGAGATATTCCATGAAGGCGAGTAAATTCCTATTGACAAAAACAGTGCTATTTTGAATTTGAGCAAGAGTTAAACAAGCGAGCGGGAATAGCTCAGTGGTAGAGCGCTACCTTGCCAAGGTAGATGTCGCGGGTTCGACCCCCGTTTCCCGCTCCATTTTTGTCTCTACATGAAACATAATAAATATAAAGCAGTAATCTTTGACCTGGATGGCACCCTAATCGATTCGATGCATATCTGGCGTCAGGTTGACCAAGAGTTTTTGGGAAAAAGGGGCATTCCCGTTCCTCAGGATCTTTTTGCTCATCTTCCTCAAGGTAACAGTTACATCCAAACAGCTCAGTATTTCAAAGACAGATTTCAGCTTTCTGATAGTGTTGAATCCATTATGAACGAATGGACACAATCAGTATGTTATCACTATGAGCATGATATTGACCTGAAACCTGGTGTTGAAGATGTTATTAAATGGCTTGCTTCAAATGAAATTCCAATCGGGATGGGAACCAGCAACTCTTATGATCTGGCGGTATCTGCCTTGAGACAACATAATCTGCTGGTCTATTTCAAAACAGTAATAACTGGATGCCTAGAGTTGAAAGGCAAACCATTCCCCGATATATATATTAAAACAGCATTGGAATTGAACGTCGAGACCAAGGATTGCATCGTCATCGAAGATACTTTGAGCGGAATCAGAGCTGCCAACAACGCAGGCATGCATTCCATAGCTATCTATGATGCAGATGCGGAAGAGCACAGAAATCAGATTGTGGCAGAAGCAGCCTATTATGCAATTAACTATAATGAAGTAAGAGATTACTTGGATAAGGTGTTATGAAGAATGAGTTATATGTAATAATCGGAGCATTCGGAAGCGGTAAAAGCGAATACTCGGTTCACCTGGCAAGAAAACTCAAACGTGAAGGCAGACAAGTAATTCTGGCTGATCTGGACGTTGTGAACCCATACTTCAGGACGAGAGATGTTAGAGAGCAGTTTGAACAGGAAGGAATCGAAGTAATCGCGCCTGAAGGGCAATTCAAACATGCCGACCTGCCAATGATATCACCCCGCATTCAGGGAGCAATAGCCAATCCGGATTATACAGTTATTTTGGATGTGGGCGGTGATCCTGCCGGTTGCCGAGCTTTAGGTAGATTTGTGGATGCTATAACAGACCGTGGTTACAAGATGCTTCTTGTAATCAATACCAAAAGACCCTTTACTTCAACCGCTGATGAAATTGTTTTAATGCATGAAATGCTCGAATTTGCCAGCAAATTAAGTATAACAGAATATGTCTGTAACACTAACCTGATGGAATATACTGATGAGAATATCGTTAAAACCGGTATTGAAATAATATCTGAAGCAGCTAAAAGAAAAGATGTTGAATTCAAAACATATTTAGTCTTAGATAAATATAACTCTCATATTCCTGATGCAATCTACGGTAAAGTTAAAGAAACAATGATTTATACTCTTAGTAAACCTTGGGAAATAAAAATATAACACGGTATGACAATTTTGTTTTGCATTCTGAAAAAAAACTATTATGATGTATTCATATTACTTGGAGTTATATGATGAATAGATATCTGTTAACAATCCTGCTTATAATGACTTTGGTGTTATTGACCGTATGCTTGATTTACGCTCGACAGGTTCTGCTACCGGAAGGTGTTTATGTGAATCAAACCAGAAATACTGACGGAACGATGTCTTTTACAGTAAGAACCGTCACATATAACGGAGCTTATGCTCCCAGGAATGCCGGTGCTATCTGGATAACCAACTCAGCTAACCAATATGTTAAATCGCTTAAGGTATGGGCTCAAACATATAGATATACTCTTGTCAAATGGATAGCAAGTTCGGGAAATAATACTACAGGTGCAATTACCGGAGCATCCTTAAATTCTCACCAACTTCATACTGTAACATGGAATGGGACAAACACATCCAACACTCAGGTTGTCGATGGCGATTACTATGTAAACATTGAATTTACTGAACATAATGCTTCTACCAGTAATCCCGGCAAGTATAAATCTGTAGCCTTTACAAAAGGTCAAAACCCAGTAGATGTCTCCCCTACCAGCAGCACTTATTTTTCAAATATGCATTTGACCTGGACTCCATCAGCTCCCGTAAACGGAATTATAAGCGGGACAGTGACTGACAACCAGAATTATCCGATCAGCGGGGCTCTAATAAGTGCCGGTTCAGTAAACACCACTACAGATACCCGAGGTGTCTATACTTTATCCTTAGCACCGGGGACTTATACCGTCAGTTGTTCAGCCAGTTCCTACCAGATTCAATTTCAATATAATGTATCTGTTGCATCAAATCAAACAATTCAGGTTAATTTTAACCTTGCCAATACATCCAATCAAGATGATGCATTGTCACCATCCAGCATTGTTCTACACCAGAATTATCCCAATCCTTTTAATAAAACGACTGTAATTCCTTATTATCTTGATAAAGCCACGCCTTATAAAATTGCTATCTTTAACCTAAAAGGTCAGCTGGTAAGGTCTTTCCCAGGATATGTAAGTGAAAAAGGATGGCATAATGTAGTGTGGGATGGTTATAATGAGCAAGGGCAGAAAGCAGTCAGTGGCAAGTATCTATGCAAACTAACAGCTGATGGCTCGACACGCTCCAGATGGATAAGTTATATTCAGAGATAACCGTTTATTAATTTAATCCATTTACTGCTTGTTTTGTTTAAGCCATAGAATGATATTTTCTTTAAAACTAAGCAAAACATGCCTGATTGACCCGCTTTTTGTTTCCTGGATGAAAATCAGGGGGATAATTGCAGTCCAACGCATAAGACCACCAATACCAAAAATTATTTGCTCCGGTTCCAGATTGATTATACCATAATCTAATTTAGCAGGATACAGCACACCTGAAAGCATTGTCGTAAGCATCATACATAGCCCACCCATAGCCCCATACAATCCGCTATATACCTGTTCCTGACCTTTGGGAGCAATGGAAAGGACGAAATTTGTGGAGACCAAACCCGTTCCAGCCCACATAAAACCAGACATCAATGCTTCCATCCAAATAAGATAGTGAGAAGTTGCATTCATAAAAAGCCAAAACATGGGATTTAAGCCACCAAGCATTACACAAATCATCATCGCATTCTTGTTACCATTTTTATCAATAAACATTCCCCAGAATCTGTATGATAGAAACGAAGACAGCATATGAATAGAACCGTAAATCTGAACTTCAAACAAGCTCATCTGCAGTTTCTTTAACATAAACGGACTCCAGAATGCAGAACCGACACCAATTGCCAGCATCCACCACATCCCAAATGCAAGCAACTTTCTAAAGTTTGTGTCTTTCAAGGGAGAAAGATATAGTCTCTTTAGGCTATCATGTTTTTTTGAGACAATCTTTTCTGGCTGTTTTGACAAAATGTATAATCCGGCGATACCGATAAAGGTTGATATTACAAAAAGTATTGATAGGACTTTGCTCTGATATTCCGGACGAAATATGTCTGCCAAGCCCAACCTGATGATACTATTTAATACTATTTTATTTCGGTTTATATCAAACAAATCTATTGTAAAACTACCGATATAGCCTGCCACTAAACCTGCAATCAGTAAAACCTGGTTTCTTCGGGAGAAAAACCTGCCTCTATAAGACAGTGGAACAATATCTGATAACCAGGCAATCCATATGTTACCTCCAATGGACAATAGAGCAGCACTGCAAAAAAGAAGTATCAACAGGAACCATATGCCTGTATGAGGATTCGTAAAAATGAGACTGATGCCCAAAAACAGAGTAAGCAATCGACCAAAGAATGTTATATATACGCAGGCTTTTTTACGTTTCTGCAAATTGTGAGTTACCGCAACACCTAAGGGCTGGAATAACTGGGAGACCTGACCAATTGATGATAACAGAGAAAAATGAATTGGAGTTGCGTTTAGCATCACAAGCAGTTTTACGATAAAACTGCTACCTATCATTGAGAATGTCCCAAATACTTGGGCAAATACTCCTTCCAGAGTGGAAATTCTATACGTTCTTCGCAATAGATTACTATTTTTAGTTTTACTCATCCAATCATATTTCCAATGATATCATGCCTCCAGCTTTTACTTGACACTAGCCTTGTCAATAAGTTTTGTGCATAAAAAAATAATAATAAGGAGCTCTGATTCATATGGAGCAGCATAGGATAGATAAACATCCAATTTTGCCGGAACCAATAATGGACATGATTACTTTTTACTGGAATGGCAAACCCTTATCAGCACGTAAAAACGAAATGATATCGTCTGCGCTTATTGCAAATGGTATTTCGGTTTTTGGGCATCATCATAAGGATGGAACAGCCCAAGGTATATTTTGTGCCAATGGTCAATGTGCCAAATGCACAGTTATTGCAAATGGAATACCTGTTAAGTCATGTATGACCGCAGTTAAAGAAAACATGATTGTAACAAGTGCTGAGGGACTTCCAGAATTACCAAATGATAATGAACCGATTGAGTTCACTGAGATACCAGAGATTGTCACTGATGTTCTGATAATAGGCGGTGGTCCTTCCGGACTTTCTGCAGCTATCGAATTAGGTAAAAATAACATCAAGACACTTCTGATTGATGATAAAACCGAATTAGGCGGAAAGCTTGTTCTGCAGACTCATAAGTTTTTTGGTTCTGAAGAAGATTCGAGAGCCGGAACCCGAGGCAATGATATTGGTAAACTGCTGGCTGATGAAGTAAGTAAATTGCCCTCTGTATCTACTTGGGTAAACAGCACTGCTTTATTTGTCTTTGCTGATAAGAAAGTTGGAATCATTAAGGATGGCGAGTATATCTTGGTCCATCCTGAAAGAATATTAAATGCAGCGGGTGCAAGAGAGAAGTTCCTGCGCTTTACCGGAAACCACCTGGCAAGGATCTATGGTGCAGGAGCATTTCAAACATTGGTAAACAGGGATCTGGTCAAACCGACTCAAAGACTTTTTATTATAGGGGGCGGTAATGTCGGTTTGATTGCCGGTTATCATGCCTTGCAAGCAGGTGTTGAAGTAGTGGGTTTAGCAGAAGCGATGCCGCAATGCGGTGGTTATAAAGTCCATGTTGATAAGTTAAAAAGATATGGAGTACCGATTTATACATCCCACACTATTCTTTCAGCAAATGGTGATGAAGCTGTCGAATCAATTACTATTGTTGCTGTTGATGATAAATTCAAAGCCATTGTCGGCACGGAAAAGACATTCAGTTGCGACACTATCCTTATTGCTGTGGGACTTGATTCACTCAATGAGTTTACTCTAGAAGCTGAACAGGCTGGCTTACCCGTTTATGCAGCAGGGGATGCTTTAGAGATTGCTGAAGCCAGCTCCGCCATGTTTAATGGAAAGATCGCAGGACTCTTAATTGCCAAAGATATGGGAGCACAAGTTGGCAATATTCCTGATGAATGGTATATTAAAGCCAATATCCTGAAGTCTCATCCGGGAAGAATCCTGCCCTATCAGGATTTATCCGAAGCCCGCGACGTCTTCCCCGTCATCCATTGTCTGCAGGAAATCCCCTGTAATCCATGTACTACTGTCTGCCCTACAAATTCGATAAAGATCGAAGATGAAAGTTTGATGGGAGTTCCATTATACCAGGGCAAATGTATTGGCTGCAACAAATGTTTATTGATTTGCCCCGGACTTGCGATTACCTTGGTTGATTACCGGAAAGATATCGAATTTCCAACTGTGACCATTCCATACGAAATTGGTAATTATCCTGTTGAACCGGGTCAGATGATTCAACTTGTTGATATTGATAGCATCAGATTGGGCGGGTTTGAAGTAATAGAAGTTCTTTCCAACAAGTCACGCAAAACACAACTAATCAAACTGAAGGTTCCGGCATCCTTAGCTACAAAAGTAGCTTCCTTTATTGTTCAACCGCTTGAAGTAAGCCAGCCTCTTACTACGCCAATTGTGCCCGAATTAATGGCAGATGAAGCCATGATTTGCTTATGTGAAAGAGTTTCAGTCAAAGAAGTAAGGAATTTGATCAGAGAAGGCATAACCGACCTGAACCAAATCAAAGCGATTACCAGAGCTGGAATGGGACCATGTGGTGCGAAGACCTGCGAAGTTTTAATCAAAGGATTGTTTCGTGAAGAAGGCATTCCAGTCTCAGAAGTCATCCCCAATACCAAGCGTCCAGTTTTTGTTGAAGTGCCATTGTCCAAATTCCCCGGTGCCAAGAAAAGGAGTTGAATATGAAAGCTTATGATGTAATAGTAATAGGTGCCGGTTCGATTGGGATTCCCATTGCTCTAAATCTGGCAGAACAAAAGTTAAGTGTTCTGGTGCTTGATTCCGAGCATGCACCTTCACAGGAGAATAATAAAAAAGCCATCGGTGGAGTAAGAGCCACACATTCAGACTATGGCAAAATTACTGTCTCCCAGCGAAGCATTGAAATACTAAAATCCTGGAAAGAAAATCATGGCGATGACCTCGGCTGGTTATCCAACGGTTACAGTTATCCTGCTTATACACCTGAAGACGAAAAAAAGCTGAAGGATTTAATGCAGGTGCAGCTTAGTTTTGGTTTGAATATTAAATGGGTAATGCCCGAAGCTTATAATGAACTGGTACCCGGGATTATGATGGACGAATTAAGAGGCTCCACATATTCGCCTGAAGACGGAAGCTGCTCTCCCCTCTTAACTGCAATGGCTTTTTATTTCAATGCGAAAAGACTGGGAGTCAAGTTTCAGTTCTGCGAAAAGGTAACTGGAATTGCGGTAAATGAGAAGACTATTCAGGAAGTCAAGACTGATAAAGGGACTTATCACTGCCGGATGGTTGTTAATGCTGCAGGAAATAATGCCAGATCTATTTCACAGCTTGCAGGAATTGACATTCCGGTAACACCAGATAACCATGAAGCAGGAATCACTGAGCCTGTGGAAAGATTTTTCGGTCCGATGGTGGTTGACATGCGCAAACGGCCCGGTTCCGCCAATTTCTACTTTTACCAGAATCATGAAGGTCAAGTCGTTTTTTGTATAACTCCTGATCCTTCAATCTGGGGTGTAGACAACCGTTCAACTTCAGAATTTTTGCCGATGTGTTCCAAACGTATGCTGGAAATCTACCCACGGTTAAAATTCCTTAAAGTACGTCGAACCTGGCGTGGTCAGTATCCGATGACTCCAGACGGGTTCCCGATAGTGGGTAGAATGAAAGAATGTCCAGATTTCATCAATGCAGTCGGTATGTGCGGTCAAGGCTTTATGCTAGGTCCAGGAATGGGAGAATTAGTAGCCAGAATATGTCTGGATACGCTTACAGAAAGTGACCATAGAGTTCTGCAAAGCTTCAATCCTTATCGTGATTTTTCCGGAATGGAAGTCTTTAAATAGGCAAAGGAGTTAGCACTACGCAGAATCGCGCCATTGTTTTATTAAGCGGAGGAATGGACAGCCTTGTCACCGCTGCAATAGCAGTCAGGGACAACACCTCTGTGTGTTTTATGCATGTGAACTACGGACAAAGAACTGAAGATATGGAATTGATTTCATTTGAGCAGTTATGTGAGCATTATCATCCTGAAAAGAAGTTAATTATAGATATGCAATGGTTAAAACATGTCGGTGGCTCAGCGCTAACAGATTCTAATCTACTGATAAAGGACCATGATGGCGAAGAAGGAGTTCCAATAACTTACGTCCCTTATCGTAATGCCAATATTGTGTCTGCTGCAGTTTCATGGGCAGAAGTAATCTTAGCAAACAGGATTTATATCGGTGCTGTGGAAGAAGACAGCAGCGGTTATCCTGACTGCCGGGAAACTTTTTTTCAGAACTTGCAGCTGGCAATCAATACAGGCACAAAAGATTCAACAAATATTGAGCTTGTAACACCTGTTATTCACATGAAGAAAGCTGATATCGTCAAACTCGGTATCAGTCTCAAAGCACCTTTCCAATACTCCTGGAGTTGTTACAAAAATAGTCAGGAAGCATGTGGCGTTTGTGACAGCTGTTATCTCAGGCTAAAAGCTTTTCGGGAAGCTGGAGTAGCCGACCCTATCTCCTACCAAAAGGACGTCTCGCATGAATAAGAATATCCTGATAATCCTTACCGGTGGAACCATCGCTATGAAGCTATCAGAAAAACTGGGAGTTATTCCTACCAGCGAGTTCGCCGATTTTTTAAAGTCTTTCCCGCAGCTTACATCAACTGCTCAAGTTGATGTCCTCGAGTTTTCCAACATTCCCAGTCCCTACATGACTCCTGAAAAAATGTTTGAACTTGCACGTCTGATTGATTTAAAAGCGGTCGATTATGATGGATTAGTTATAACTCACGGCACTGATACTTTGGAAGAGACTGCCTATCTTGCTGATTTGGTTTTGACCACCAGGAAGCCTGTTGTTTTTACTGCTGCAATGAGGAGTGGCAGTGACCTCGGTCTGGATGGACCGCGCAATATCATTGGAGCTGTAAGAGTTGCCTGTCATCCGGATTCATATGACAAAGGGGTTTTGGTGGTCATGAATGATGAGATCCATGCTGCCAGAGATGTTGTCAAGTCAGATACAGGTAAGGTCGATGCTTTTATTTCTTTGGGATATGGACCTCTGGGCAGTGTTGATCCCGATAGGGTTGTATATCACCGTCAAACTATCTTTCAGGAATCCATCTGGACTGATAAACTGGAGCCCAACATTGACTTAATCAAGGCAACAGCCGGCATGGATGCCAGATACATCCAATGTTCCATACAGCACAAGGCAAAAGCTGTAGTCATAGAAGCCATGGGACGCGGCAATCTGCCAGATTATCTGGAACCCGATATCCGGCAAGCTCTGGACAGTAATATTCTAGTTGTTCTTTCATCTCGCGCTTATACTGGCAGAGTGCTGCCTGAGTATGGCTACGTATGTGGCGGAAAGTATCTTCAGCAAATGGGTGTCATTTTAGCGGGAGACTTGCAGGGAATAAAAGCTCGTCTCAAGTTAATGGTCCTCTTTGGTAAATACAATGATCCCCTTCTTGTCCGCAAGTTCTTTCTTGATAGTATTGTCTGAGCTTTCCTTTATTTAATTAACCATTTTTATTATCAGTAACTTTACTTTATCTTCTTTAAATACATCTATCTATTTCAAAATAGTAATTTATCATTTATATCGATCATAATCATCTTTTGAACTTTGCAGAGGTTTTACAGAGACTTAGTCTCAGAATACTCTCTGGAAACTCCTACGGAAGATTATGTGATTTAGCTTTCCAAAAATTGGCGGTTATGTTTAATGGTTACAAATTTAGGAAGTAATGTATGAAACTAATCGACAAACGCCTTTCCAGAGAAATAATTGGTCTCATGTATAAGATGTCGCTCTTGATGCTTAGCCGTCCACTCACTGCAGTCACACTTTTGAACCTCATCTATCATCAGTATAGGTTCAGGCGAATCCGGCAAAGTAATACTGAATCTAATCTGCTCATACCTACCTTTATAATATACAGTATCACAAAGAGCTGCAATTTAAACTGCAAAGGCTGCTATGCAAGGATTCACCAAACTTCTTCCGGTCAGGAGTTATCATCCTCTGAAGTAGATAATATCCTGCAGCAGTGTGAGGAGTTAGGGATAGGACTTTTTCTTATTGCAGGTGGTGAACCTTATACCAGAGAAGATGTTGTCTCACTATTCAACAAGTATAAAAGAACGCTCTTTGTAGTTTTTACAAATGGACTGATGCTGAATCCTGACAAGATAAAAGAAATGGGGCGCAATCAAATCCCCGTTATCAGTTTGGAAGGCGGTCAGTTGCAAACCAATGAACGTCGTGGTGAATCTGTTTACAGTGCTCTTAAACTCAGGTTTCATGATCTTTATAAGTCCGGAAGATGCTGGGGTGCATCAATCACAACCACTTCAGAGAATATTGCTGAAGTTCTGTCTGATGAGTTTGTGACAAAGCTGATCAGACATAACTGCAGGCTAGTATTTTACGTAGAATATGTCCCCATCATGGCTGGGACAGATAATCTGATTCTTTCTGAACATCAAAAAAAACAGCTTGTGGAAAAAACAGAACTTATGCAGAAAAAACTACCCGCCCTATTTATCGCCTTTCCCGGAAATGAAGATTTATGGGATGGCTGTCTGGCGGCAGGCAGAGGATTTGTTCATATTCAGGCAGACGGCAGCCTTGAGCCGTGTCCTTTTGCCCCCTTCAGTGATGTCACTCTGAAAGAAACTCCTCTTCGCATAGCTCTTAAATCAAATCTTTTAGCAA
>DAHVPA010000320.1 GCA_027318525.1 Candidatus Cloacimonadota bacterium
TGTCCCGCTCTTTCCCCGCTGCCTCTCGGGAAAAGTCCGGGAGGCTGGCGGAGGCTGCGGGACGGGTAAGCAGGCTGCAAGCCTGTCCGGATAAGGTTTGAGTCGGGTTGGTTTAGCTGATGTAAAGCAGCACTACATCGTTGACATTGATGCCGGTGTATTCTCCCGGAATTATGGCATCGGCAGCTTTGAGAGCTGTGAAGCTGTCGCCGTTGTTTAGGCTGGCTTGGGGGTCAATGCCCTGGTTTTGGAGGAGGCTGAGGGTATGATTGTCGATAACAGCGCCGGCAGCTTCGGGATGCCCATCCAAACCATCAGTGGCATAGGTCAGCAAAGCGCAGTCACTGAGTCCGGAAAGCCCTTCCGTGGCTGCGAGAGCCAGCTCCGTGCATCTTCCGCCCTTGCCGTTGCCCTTGGCAGTAAAAGCAGGCTTCCCGCCAAAGATGAGCAGGCAAGGCGTCTTGAAAGCGGTAAATCCCTTGTCACGTTGGGAATCTATCAGTATGGCGGTGTCGGAAATGTCCTTGCCGAGTTTGGCAGCGTCCTCCGCCAGCTCGGTGGCAATCAGATGAATAAAGTCCGCCCTGATTTCCGGAATCAGGTCCATGGCAACAGCCCGGATGATTTCACAAAAAGCCTTGTTGTTGGCGATAATTTTGTAGGTTATGGCTTTGTCCTGTGGTGTAAACTTTTCTGCAGTCAGATTATCAAAGCGGTGGAATTTGTCAGCGCTCATCTGTTCATCTGCCTTTTCCGCATCGGGCATGAAGGGATTGGAGGAGATGTATTTGGGGAAGTCGCCGGGAATTTCGGACATGGCATAGATGAAGATGTGCTTTGACTTGATATGCTCATGCAGCTTGCCGCCTTTGATGGAGGAAAGACGTTTGCGCTCCGCATCAACTTCCGCCACCGATGCTCCGGAACTCAGAAGCTGCTGGATTCTGAGGTTGTAGTCTACCAGGCTGACACCTTCCACAGGTTTTTCCATGAGGGCTGTGCCGCCACCTGAAATCAATATCAGCAATATGTCGTCTGCGTTCAGCTTGCTTAGAAAATCAATCACCAGCTCAGCCGCTTTGAGGCTGTTTTCATCCGGAATAATATGACTGGCTTCGTGACAGACAGTGTTGAACTGGGGTCCCTTCACATTGCCATACCTGGTGATAACCAGGCTCTGTTTAATGCGGACAAAAGGTTCCTGCGCAGCGTGGTAAAGCACTGCTTCATTCATTTGGTAGGCAGCTTTGCCGATGGCTAAAACATGGATGGGACGGTTGAAGGGAAGGTGCACCAGTTGGTCATACAGAACGTTGTAGGGAGAAAACCTTTTCTTGCTTTCCTCCAGCACCTGCAGAAGTTTTTGCTTGATTTCTGAGCTATTCATTACTGTCCTTATTTTATCGGATTACGGCATCCCTGCTCACATCACGAAAAGCAGGACCACATCGTTGACATTGATGCCGGTCAATTCATTGGGGATGATGGCATCGACAGCTTTGAGTGCAGTGTAGCTGTCATTATCGTCCAGACAATCAGACACGTTGATGCCTTTGTCCAAAAGCGCCTGATAGGTGTGATTGTCCACTACTGCTCCTGCAGCTTCACAAAAACCGTCCTGACCATCAGTGGCATAAGCGGCAAGGGTGACATTCTGCAACCGGGCAAGACCTTCCGCAGCAGCCAGAGCCAGCTCTGTGCATCTGCCACCGACACCCTTTCCGCGCACGTTGACATAAGTTTCCCCGCCAAAGATAAGCAGACAGGGCGTGCGAAAAGAAGTAAAGCCTTTGGTCTTCTGATTGTTGATAAAGAGTGCCATATCGGCAATCA
>DAHVPA010000321.1 GCA_027318525.1 Candidatus Cloacimonadota bacterium
GAAGGTTTTAAGCTTCTCAATTATGAGATAAAACCCACAGTGCCGCAGGGCGTCGAATATGTGCCTTCAGACCTTCGTCCGGAAAGGTTTGCCCCCATTTTGGTCGAAATGATGAAGTCGCTGCATATCAGTCCCAAAACAGTCAAGCATCTGGTTTCATCGATTGGCGGTGACAACACCAGCATCAAGCAGATTAAAACCATCTTTCTGCCGGATGATGAATTGGAGTCAGCCCTGTTCTTTGAAGCCAAAAAGCACATCCCAATCAGCGGCAACGACATGATTCTGGATTATCAGGTTCTGGGCGTTGAGGAAAAAACCAACAACATGAACATCATGCTGGCTGCCGCAACCAAGGATTTGCTGAACGAGCACACCAATACGCTGGTAACGGCTGGATTGAGTCCTAATATCGTGGACCTTGATTCACTTGCCGTAGCGAATAGCTTTGCCCTCAACTCCTTTGTGGAAGATGGAGTATATGTGCTGCTCAATCTAGGCGCTCACAGGACCAATATGATTATCTGGGGACCCAATTCCAAGCTGTTCGCCCGCGATATTCCTTATGGCGGTTATCACTTCACGCGTGACATCATGCGCAAACGCCAACTGGAATTCGAGGCTGCCGATAATTACAAAATGGAATGGGGCTTGCTGGATGATCCCAATACTGCCACAGCCTCGACCATAAGCGTGCTTGACATATCGGAAAAGACCACAGAAGACATGATTGTGGAAGAAATCAGACGCTCCTTAAGGTTCTATGTTAAAGAAGCCGGTAACAGTGACTTCAGAAAGATCTATCTGATGGGTGGAACTGCCAAACTGAAAGGTTTGCCGGAATTCGTTCAGGATAAGGTCAATATACCCACAGAGATATATTCACCCTTCGTGAATATTGAAATGCCTGAGAAATTCCAGGATAAAAAGGACCCGCAACTGTCATTGGCTATAGGCCTGGCAATGCGGATGGAATAAGGCAGAGGTGAGATATGACGCAGCAATTCTTCTTTAAAATAAACCTGAACAAATTCGGCGAAATGAAGCTCCAGAAGGAGAAGGAAAAGAAAACCTTCATCACTGCGATCGTCATTTTCAGTCTGGGCACCATTCTGTTATTCTGTCTGGCATTGTTCCTTAATTCCACACTTGCCAAAAAAGTGCAGAGCCGTCAGGACCTGCTTACGGAAACAGAAAGACAGATAGCCACATATCAGAAGAGCACAGAGTTTCTCTCCAGCAACGATTTGGACCTGCTGGCAAAGACATTCAACGACCGAATTTTCTGGGCAAAGAAATTGGTCGCCTTGTCGCAGGAAATTGATAACAAAATGGCTATAACCCAGTTTTCATACAAAAATGGGATTCTGAGCCTGTTTGGAGTTACTTCCATCGAGAAAACCCAAAGGGAGTTTGACCTGATAGATCAGTTCATTGCCAAGCTCAAATCTAATGAACAGATCGCCACCGACTTCCCGGAGATCAAATACGCCAGAGCCAGTCGAGACAAAGTCAAGGATACTGATATACTAAGGTTCCAGATCGACTGCTACAGCAAGGGTTTTGGCAAGAAAGAGGTAGCTCAATGAAACAGAAGTATTTAATATTATCAATCGCGATGGTGATTGTAGCAGTGTTGTTTTTCCTCATCACAGGCTCAATGATCGGAAAAAAAGTTCGTAAGATTGATTCACTGGATAAGAAAATCAAGATTGCTCAGGAGAAATTAAACAGTGCCAAAGTTATGGATCAGCAGCTCAGCCAGTTCTCACTTATCATAGACAACAGCCTGACCAAAGAGAAGACTTTCAGTCCTCTGGAAATCAATGC
>DAHVPA010000322.1 GCA_027318525.1 Candidatus Cloacimonadota bacterium
GCACTTTCATACCCATAAACTCGGGTGGTCTTGTATAGCAGGGATAACCTAATAATCCCTCACTAAAGGAATCTGTCTCTGCTGACTCGATATCTCCCAAGACTCCCGGAAGTAAACGACTGATGCCATCGATAAAAAGCATCGCCGGCAATTCTCCACCGGATAATACATAATCTCCCACCGATATTTCGTCAGTAACCACCAAGTCTCTGACTCTTTGGTCAATCTCCTTATAGTGTCCGCAAATCAATATTAACTTGTCAAATGCAGCATATTCCTGCAAGATTGATTGTGTAAGGACTCTCCCCTGTGGGGTAAAGTAGATCACGGGACAACTGGTCTTCTTTCGGGCTAATCTGACTGCTTTATAGATAGGTTCCGGCTTGATAACCATACCGGCACCACCACCATATGGATAGTCATCCACCTGGTTGTGTTTGTTACCGGAGTATTTGCGAAAGTCTCTCAGCTTTACTTTTATAGCATCAAGCTTGATAGCCTTGGCAATCATACTTTCTTTGAGAAAGCCTCGGAACATGCCTGGAAACAGGGTCAGGACGTCGATCTGCATACTTCCAGCAACGACTCCAGATTCCTGAATCTGACTCTGCTTTTCACAATATCAACAGATTCCACATAATGTTCCACATCAGGCACCATTAATTCGCTGTCATCCTTGAGAGCAATAATAAAAACGGTCTGTTGTGGATTAATCATAGCATCTGTGATTGTGCCGATAACTTCGCCTTGATATTCAGCTGAAAAGCCAAACAAGCGCCTGACTTTATCACCTGCCTCCAGTTTATCCAAATCCTCCTGAGCAATTGCTACTATTACTTTAGCACTCTTTAGGCATTCTTCTGCAATGCCGTCTTCTCTGAAGCGGAAGTATTGGCGTGGACCGGAAGTTTTGATTCCGACTACTGTTACAAAAAACACTCTATGGCTGGAAAAGATCAGGAAGCATTCCCTGAGCTGTTTGAAGAGCGGCTTATAAGGCTGGCTGAATTGGACGCAATAAAAACCATCGGGTTCAAGTCTGCCAAGCTTGCCGACAGCAACCAGATCAGAGATATTCATTTACTCGATAATTTCGAGTTCGGCTCTTTTTCCCTGTTTGGTGCTTACGGCATTGATAATGGTGCGGATTGAGCTGGCGGTTCTACCCCGTTTGCCGATAACCTTACCTATATCATTCTTGGAAACCCGCAGCTCATACAAAGTTACTTTATCGCCTGTGATTTCTGTGATGTTGACTTCGCTGGGATCATCCACCAGAGCTTTTACGATGAATTCAATAAGTTCCTTCATTTGTCACCTCTTAATTCTTCGGCTCAGTTTCTGCTTGTTTTTGCCGCGTAAGTTTCTGTTCATGCCAGATTTGCATTATTCCGGCTTTGCGAAATAAATTGCGGACTGTGTCACTGGGTTGGGCTCCACAATTGAGCCATTTCAAAGCTAATTCCGTATCTACGGTGAACTTGGATTCAACCGGTTTGGGATCATACCAACCGACACATTCTATATATTTGCCGTCTCTGCTGACACGTGAATCCACGGCTACTATCCGATAGAAAGGCTGATCATTTTTTCCCATTCTTCTCAGTCTCAGTTTTACCATTTCTTCTCCTTGGAATTATAAACATTTATCATATTGTATCATAGTTTTTGGAAGTGCCTTTTTAGTCAAGGGAATTTCATTTCCCATTCTTTTTTGCTTTCTTAATAGTATTTCTGATGAATATTTGAAGGCACTTCATATCAATCCTGCTAAAATCATAATCTAATAAAATTATACTCAGTTTAAGGATTTACACCAA
>DAHVPA010000323.1 GCA_027318525.1 Candidatus Cloacimonadota bacterium
ACCGAAAAAGAAAGCCTGAAGCAGAGTATCACTTGTAGAGAAAAAGCGTCCATGCACAATTCCTATGAGGCAGATTTGATCAGGTTTAACCTGACTGTGGAACTGATGTCTGTTCCCACCAGATTTCCGATGATGGTTACAACCCGGATAGTGGAGCAATTGTCCATCGGGTCGTCGTAAGGTGTATCTGCAGCATCAATCCTGATTGAGCCTTGTGCCAGACCATCCTGACCGTCATTATTGTCCACACCTCCGGGGATTTGATAGAAGGGGTCGTAATACCATTCATACCTGGCATTCTGGTCATACCAATCGGTGACTATGAGATTGGGATTGGCATGGGGATTGCAGTTCTGCGGGTCTTCATTGGTGCCGTGGATAGGTTCAAAGGTGCCATAATTGGAAGTCAAGCTAATCCAGGCTTTGTGGATGGGACAGCCCTGGATATCAAAAACTGCAGCATGGATGGTTGCATTGGCTGACTGGGGAATAGTATTGGTATTACCGTGAAAAACCAGGTTGCCGGGAATCACTTCCAGTTCCAGTTGCGGCTGATTGACTGGGAGAATAATCAATTCCTGTTCAAAGACCTCAGCGCCGTTAAGCCCGCCTGTCAAGACGCGGATTGTAATCGCTTCCTGGGAATGGATGCCGCTGTAAATCAGATATGTGTATGCCACACCCGCAGTGGAATCGCCCGTGGCGCTTTCATTGCCCACGTAGGCATTGGCACCAATCTGGCAATTGTATATATTATTTGGAAGGTTGAACCACACTGATGTTCCATATGATACAGGGTTATCATAGATATCATAGAGCCTGGCTCCGACGATGATTTTCCATAAGCCACCACCCAGATTGAAACCACTGTTGAATCCGCTGCTGAAAACCTCTATCCGATGCGGAGGTGCGCTGTGGATAACAATTTGACCGCTGTGGTCGGTGAGGTATTGTCCTCCGGAGGTGGTGGAAGCTTTCACATTCATGATTCCGGAAGCGTTTCCGCTATAGACCGTCACATCTGCCATGCCGTTATTGGCAACCACCAGAACAGAATCAGCGCCGGACTGATTATTCAAATTGGCTCCAGCCGGGGGATAAGGATTATTGATTTTGAACCAGACGTCCTGCGATGCAGTATAAAGTTCACCGTTTTCCTTGTACAATTTTGCTCTCAGTACAGCGGAATTAATCCCTCCCGAGTTGGCGACATTGAGGTCAATCTGCCCACTCTGGACAAACTCGATGCTGTGCACATATTCAGGCTCATGGGTGATAACATATTCGGCAGTTACTAACTGACTGGGGATCCAGTCCGTCTTGAACGCCCTGACTTTTAAGGTGAGAGTGGAATCAATCGGGATGGGAAATATGCACTGAGCTGAAGTGGAATCAGGCATTGAATTGTCCAATGTATATCTTATAACAGCATACGGAGTGGAACAACTGATACCGACCATTTGCGTTCCCGTGTAAGTTCCGGAGCCAAGAGTTAAGACCGGTGTGGCGACCGTATCTGCCGCAGGAATGATATCCTCCGGCTCGGTTGACTGTTTGGAGCAGCTTACACACATACAAAATAAAGTGACGATAATCAGAATTACGATGAATTTCATTGTCCCTCCTCTTTGCTTAATGACCTACACTGGCAATATTCATTATCTAAGAAAGGGTGTCAACATAAAATTCAAACAATTTTCAAATTTCTCTACAAGTATGCCCTCAAAGGCTTTCTGCCCGTTCAGGACTTAACTGTAAAATCAGAGCTGACGCTTGATGGTATAGATGGCTAATCTGTCGCAGACCGCCTGTGCA
>DAHVPA010000324.1 GCA_027318525.1 Candidatus Cloacimonadota bacterium
AGCCAGCGAGGCAGGCGGTTTAGGCAAAGACACTTCTGCTTTGAGGTCACTCACCTTGGCAAGTTTGCGGAAGTAGGACTCGTATCTGTTAAACAAGCCCTGTTGCTTATCTTCAGCCAGCCTGATATGAACTGCCGCTTCCGTGGAGGGCGGCAGGTTGACCTGCTTGCGCAGGTTCCTGATGGCGACAATGCTTTCCTGCATGAACGCCATCTCGTCCGCAATCGCTTTGTCTATCAGCTTCTTGTCCGCAAACGGAAATTCCGCAATCATGATAGACTCTTCCGGCATCGGGAAATGCGTTTTGATGCCCTGCCAGAGCTCTTCCGTGATATAAGGCATGATGGGATGCAACAGACGCATGCTTGCCTGCATCACATCCAGCAGGATATATTTGGCTGTCAGAGCAACAGTATTGGGCTTAACATTATCGCTTTCCGAATATAATCTGTCCTTGCTGAGCTCGATGTACCAGCTGCAGAATTCGTCCCAGATGAATTTGAAGAGCACTTGCGCCGCATCGTTGAAACGCAGGTTTTCATAGTGCGTTTTCACCTCGAGAGTTACCTCATGCAGGCGTGAATAAATCCATTTGTCTGCCAGCTCAAGCTGCAGCTCTTCCTTTGGGGGCAAGCCCTTTATCGTTTCCGCATTCATCATGATGAAGCGGTAGGCGTTCCAGATTTTATTGGCGAAGTTGCGTCCCGTTTCCAGGATGGCATCGCTGTAAAAGACATCAGCACCTTTGGGTGTACTGAACACCATGCTGAAGCGCAACGCATCCGCACCGACCGTTTCGATGATGTCAATCGGGTCGGGACTGTTGCCCAAACTCTTGCTCATCTTGCGCCCGATTTCGTCACGCACCGTGCCGTGCAGCAGGACTGTGTCAAAGGGAATCATTCCCTTGAAATGCAGGGTGGACATAATCATGCGCGCCACCCAGAGATAGATGATCTCCGGTGCGGTAATCAGGATATTGGTGGGCAGGAAATACTTCTGGTCATCTGTCTCGTCGGGCCAGCCCATCGTACTGAAGGGCCAGAGCCAACTGCTGAACCAGGTATCGAGTACATCCTCGTCCTGCCTAAATTTGCCTCCATTACAATCAGGACAACTGGAAGGCATTTCCTTTGCCACAACCATTTTACCGCAGGCTTCGCAGTAATACGCCGGGATGCGGTGTCCCCACCAGATTTGCCTGCTGATGCACCAGTCGCGGATGTTGTTCATCCAGTGCATGTAAACCTTGGTCCAACGCTCCGGCTGGAACTTCACCTCGCCGCTTTCCACCACAGCGATGGCTTGCTCGGCAAGGGGTTTCATTTTCACGAACCACTGGTCGCTCAGGTAGGGTTCTATCACTGTGTCGCAGCGGTAGCAATGACCCACCGCCAGGGCATGACTGTCTATCTTTTCGAGCAGGCCCTGCTCTTCCATCGCCTTTACTATAGCAGCCCGGCAGGCGTATCTGTCCATGCCGCGGAACTGCTCAGGCGCATTTTCGTTCATGATGCCGTGCTCATCCATGACCAGCAGACGCTCCAGGTTGTGCCTGTTGCCAATCTCGAAGTCATTGGGGTCGTGTGCCGGCGTAACCTTGACGCAGCCTGTTCCGAATTCCATATCTACATATTCGTCGGCAATCACGGGTATGGTCCTGCCTGTCAGGGGAAGAACCAGTTCTTTGCCAATCAGGTGTTTGTACCTTTCGTCTTTGGGATTAACCGCCACGGCTGTATCACCCAGCATGGTCTCCGGACGCGTAGTGGCAATGGTCACATATTCCACTCCATTGATATCAAGATCGG
>DAHVPA010000325.1 GCA_027318525.1 Candidatus Cloacimonadota bacterium
AGGCACGGGTTTACCTCTCAGGCGGACATTTCAGCTTCCCTAAAATATATATTAACCACGGAATACACAGAACACACGGAAAATTGCATTATAGTTAAGGTCAGCCCTCAGCTGATTTGCGTCTCTGTGTCTCTCAGAACAGTTTTATTCGCTTATTCTTCGCTGTCGTCAACCGGATCGCAATCTTCGATTCTGTTCATGAGGATACGTCCGCAGCTTTCGCAGTTGTGGATTTTCTTGCGCAGGTCGAGTTCAATGCGGATTTGGGGACGGATGACAAAGCCGCAGCCGCTGCAAGCGCCATTTTGGTTAAAAGCAACCGCTTTGTTGTTTTTATTCTTAATCAGGTTGCCATACTGCTTGACCAGGGGATCTGACTTAAGGGTGTGCGCCAGTTCGGTTCTCTGGCGGCGCAGCTCTTCAATTTTGCCTTCCAATTTGCTGATCTGTTCTCTGAGGTCATCTTCCTTGGCAGCTTTGCGCTGTTCAGCAGCCTTGAGTTCTGATTGGCGCTGGGCAAGCTGTTTATTGATTTCTGCTTCTGTATCCATCAATTCCAGCAGTTGTGATTCGATCTCTCCGTTTTTGGCTGTCAGACTGGCAATTTCGCTGTTGAGTGCTTTGTATTCCTTGTTAGTTTTGATTTCTGCCAATTGATTGCCATATTTAAGCTTGAGTTCGTTATTGTGTTTGATTTCGCCTTCCAGTTCTTTTTGCCGTTTGACGATGCCGTCTTTGACATTTTGGCTTTCCTGCAGATGAGCGGTGGCTTCCTCCACATCCTGAATCAGGGTGTGAAGCTGCTCGGGCAGGACCTTTTGCAGTTCACGGCAACGTCCGATCTCATCATCGAAGGTCTGCATCCTGACCAGTGTCTTCAGTTTGTCTATCATATTTTACTCCTTAAAAAGCAGGCTGATATCCAGCGCTTTGACGGAATGGGTAATAGCGCCGGTTGAGATATAATCGACCCCGGTGGCGGCATAGTCGGCAATATTGGCTTCGGTGATGCCTCCGGATACTTCCAGCTCGACCTTTCCGCCGTATTTCTTAACTGCCTGGCGGATGGTCTTGAGGTCCATGTTATCCAGCATAATCCGGTCTGCCCCGGCTTTGAAAGCTTCTGCCAATTCCTTGAGGGTAGTTACTTCTATCTCGATTTTATAGGTGGTGTTATGCTGTTTAACGCGCCGCAGTGCTTCCGTAATGCCACCAGCTGCTCTGATATGGTTTTCCTTGAGCAGGATCATGTCATACAAACCGGCTCTGTGGTTATATCCGCCTCCGATGCGCACTGCATATTTCTCCAGACGGCGCAGCAGGGGTGTTGTCTTGCGGGTATCGAGCAATTTGGCTTGGGTATGACTGATAAGTTTGACCAGATGGCGGGTTTTGGTGGCGATACCGCTGAGTCTCTGGATAAAGTTTAGCGCGGTGCGTTCTGCTTTGAGAATGGAGGAGGGATTGCCTTCCACGCGCAGGATTTCGTCCTTGGGTTTGACATGGTCGCCATCTTTGCGGTAAACTGTTACTTTCAGTTCGCTATCCAGCAGCTTGAAGACCCGGATGGCAATATCGACTCCCGCCACCATGCCTTCCGCTTTGGCAATCATATATGCTGTCGCTGTTGTGCGTTCTAAATCCAGATTATTGGTAGTGATGTCCCCGGTGCCCAAATCTTCATCGATAGCCTGCAGGATTATCTCGTCCAGCCTCATTTTTCTTCCCCCTTAAACAAAAAAAAAGCATCTGCAAAGTTGCAAATGCTTTCTATCA
>DAHVPA010000326.1 GCA_027318525.1 Candidatus Cloacimonadota bacterium
TCTCCAAAGGCGAATACAGACCCTGAACCAGGTAGAGAAATCAGTCCTCTATGAACCTTAGAAGATATTTCGGATACCTCGTCCTTGCCGTCTGCGCCTTTTCTTTGACTGCCTGCGCGGGTATGTGGGCTGATGCCAAACAATACCGCCAGTCAGGAACCATGCTGCGTAAGCGTGACTTCACTGCACTGGTCACCCAGACTGAAAAGAACAGGAAGAAGCTCTATAAGAACAAGGACCGCGTCCTGGAATATCTTGACCTTGGTATGCTTTACCATTACCAGGGAGATTATACCAAAAGCAATCAGATGCTGGAACAGGCAGAGCTGGCTATGGAGGACCTTTTCACCAAGAGTGTCTCCAAAGCGGCTCTGTCCCTGCTTCTGAATGACAACGTGCTGGATTATTCCGGCGAAGATTACGAAGATATCTATACCAACGCCTTCAAAGCGTTGAATTATCTGCATGAGGATAAGTTTGACGATGCCTTTGTGGAAATAAGGCGCATCAACTTCAAGCTGGATATGCTGCAGGATAAATACGTTAAAATGGCTGATGCCTACAACCATTCCAAAGACAAGAAAGCTGATTTCAAAGCAGGCACCAACAAGTTTGTCAGTTCAGCGTTGGGACGCTATCTCAGCATGATAATCTATCAACAGGAAGGCAAACCGGACGACGCTCTCATAGATTACAACAAGCTCAAGGACGCCTTTACGCTGCAGCCTGATATCTATAACTTCAATCCCCCCAAGCTGTATGACCCTCTGCTGCAGATGGATTTGCCTATGCTGCATGTGGTTTCGCTTACAGGCAGGTCTCCCCGCAAGGAAAATCACGAATTCCACATCGCCACCAGTGTTGATGCCCTGCATATCGTCACCATCGACCAGGATATTGAGCCATTCAGCGTCTTCTGGCCAGGTATAAAGCCCAACACCTACTTCAAGTTCGTGATGCCCTATATGACCTATGAACCTTCCGAAATGGCAAGAGTCGTGGTCAGGATTGACAGTCTAAGCTATGATTTGAGCAAAATCGAGGACATCGGTAATGTGGCAGTGCAGACCTTCAAGGTCAAAGAACCCATTCTTCTGCTGAAGAATGCCACCAGAGCAGTCCTCAAAGGTGTTGCCGCCAACGCCATCAAGAAGGAAATGAAAAAGAAGAACGACGACGTGGCAGGTGACCTGCTCAGCATCGGCACAGACATTGCCCTCTTCCTGAGTGAAAAGGCAGACCTCCGGACAGCCCGTTTCTTCCCCAGTGAAGTCCTGATAGCGGATATTCCACTTCCGGCTGGTGTTCACGACATCTCTATCGAATATTTTGACACAGACGGAACCTTGCTCTATACCGACCGCAGGGAACAAGTCGAAGTCTCTCCCCATAAACTCAATCTGCTGGAAAGCTGGCAGCTGCAATAACAGTCTATCCAATACAAAGGCACAAAGACCCAGCAATTCGTGATTTATAACAAAAAGCCATAATCCTTAGTCTGTGCAAGGGTCAAATCTCCTTAACTCTTCCCAAGGGTCTGCAGAGAGTCTGCAGAGACTAAGTCTCACCAAACCCCTTGCAAATCAACCACCTGAAACAGTCAGGTAGTAATAAATTACAGCATAACATAGACAACAAATCTTATTCTCATACTCGTATTGAATTGAATTCAGATAATTTGCTTGACAAAAGAGGGCTTTTTTAAGCGTAAAGAAACAAAAAATAGATACTGATAAGGAGTTCCCACATGCCCATTACCAAACTGG